>NZ_LUKH01000007.1:0-89057 GCF_001593695.1 Leisingera sp. F5
AGTTCCGGCTTTTCTTGCGGTTGAGGCATGTTGCGCTCCAGAAGATGTGAGGGTTAGTTTGCGCGCAAAATGAAGCAAATCGCTGCCGGTTTCAATCCGCGCCGCGCGCTTTCCGCACAGTTTTGCGGAACTGGACCTAGAGACGGATCACACCTGCATGAACCTGCCTGACATCAACCCGGATTTGCCTGTACTGATCGCAGGTCCCACTGCTTCAGGAAAATCCGCGCTGGCGCTGGAGATAGCCGCGCGCCAAGGCGGTATCATCGTGAATGCCGATGCCAGCCAGGTCTTTGACTGCTGGCGGGTGATCACCGCCCGGCCTTCGGCTGAAGAAGAGGCCGCTGCGCCGCACGCGCTTTATGGCCATATTGCATACGATGCGGATTATTCCGCCGGCCATTGGCTGCGCGAGGTGCTGGAGCTGCTGAACGGTCCCGAGCGGGTGATCATCACCGGTGGCACCGGGCTTTACTTCACCGCCCTGACCGAAGGCATGGCAGACATTCCGGCCACACCGGCTGCGGTGCGGGCCAAAGGCGACGGCCTGCCCCTTGAAACCTTGCTGGCCGATCTGGACCCCGAGACCGCGTCCCGCATCGACCTGCAGAACCGGGCCAGGGTGCAGCGCGCCTGGGAAGTGCTGAAGGCCACCGGCCGCCCGCTGGCCAGCTGGCAGGATGAGACCCCCGCTCCGGCGCTGCCGCTGTCCGGCTGCACCGCGCTGGTGCTGAACTCGGAGAAATCCTGGCTGGAGACCCGCATCCGCAAGCGCTTTGGCCTGATGCTGGATCAGGGCGCCATGGATGAGATCGAAGCGATGCAGGACCGCTACGACCCCGCCCTGCCCTCCTGCAAGGCGATCGGCGTTCCGGAACTGATGGCCTATGCCCAGGGCCTGATCACACTGGAAGAGGCCGAAGAACGCGCGGCCATCGCCACCCGCCGGTTCGCCAAGCGGCAGCGCAGCTGGTTCCGCGCCCGCATGAAGGACTGGCAGCAGGTGACACTGGCCTGAACGCCGCCGCCGGCCGATTGGCACAAACCCTAAAAATTTACACGGTTTCCGTTCGGCCCGGCGAAAACTTGCCAGAATCAGGGATTCATGCCCTGTTGCAGCGGATCGTATTTGTTCCTGCGCTTAAGATATCTGATGCCATTTGATCCGACCTTGTCCGGCGACATTCACGCCGCCTCCTTATCCAGGCTTGCCCCCGACGGCGCCTGGCAGACCGGGCTGGCGCATACCCGCCGCGAACACCTGCTGATCTGGATCACCCGCGGACAGGGGCGCATCTGCATCAATGGCGCACAGCGCGGCTTTGGCCCCTACAGCGCCATCTTTCTTCCGGCCGGGACGCTGTGGTCCGCCGAATTCACCCGCCAGTGCCTGGGGCAGGTTCTGTCGGTTTCCGGCCCGCTGCCGCTGCCCTTTCCGGAAATGCCGGTCCAGAAGCGGTTCACCAGCCTTCAGGACCAGGCCAGGCTGACCACGCTGTTCGAAGCCATCAGCCGCGAGCAGAACGCGCAGGAGCCGCTCTGGCACCGTTCTGTTCAGGCCCACTGCGAACTGGCCGCCATTGCGTTGCACCGGCAGCCGGAACCTGCGGGATTGGCAGTCCGGCCCACCGCGGCGCAACGCCTGTGCCAGGCCTACTGCCTGCGCATCGCCGAACTGCCTAGCACCCATGCCGCCATGGCCGATCACGCGGCCGCATTGCAGGTGACGCCAACCCATCTTACACGGGTCTGCAAGGCCGAGACCGGCAAGACCGCCGCAGCCCTGTTGACCGAGCGCCAGCTGCACGCCGCGCGCACTCTGCTGATCAGCTCTGAGCTGCCCGTCCGCGACATCGCTGCCCATCTGGGGTTTGGCAGCGCCGCCTATTTCACCCGCTTTATCTCCCAGCACGCCGGTCAAACCCCCAGCGCATTGCGCAAAGCGGCCCGCAAGAAGTCACAATAGTTTGATCCGCCTGCAGATTCTTGCATGTTTTCCAGCATGTGCGGATTTCGCTCCGGTTTACTGGGCAGTTTTGAACAGTATTCAGTAGCATACCGTTTCAAATCGGGAAAACGACACACCGAATGTCGTAATTTTACCTTCAAACGCCGAAACTGTGCATTGACGAAACGGCATATCTCTGCCCGAATGCAGGCATGGGGAAACTTTAATCCAAAACGCTAAGCAAAAACGCCCGGCACTCCGCCGGGCCAAAATCCGTTTCGCAAGACAAATGACCAAACGGTATAACAGGGAGACCTAAATGACCCAAGACACCATCAACGGAGCACCGGTACACTGGGCCGCCAAGATGCACGCAAAAGAAGTGCTGGATGGCAAGCTCGACCGCCGGGAATTCCTGACCCGCGCCACGGCGCTTGGTGTGACCGCAACGGCTGCCTATGGCATGATCGGCATGGCCGCACCGGTACAAGCCGCTGAAGAGAAGAAGCAAGGCGGAACCCTGCGGATCCAGACCGAAGTCCGCCCGCTGAAGGACCCGCGCACATTTGACTGGTCGCAGATGGCCAACAAGACCCGCGGCACCATCGAATATCTGGTTGAATACAACAATGACGGCTCCTTTACCGGCATGCTGCTGGAAAGCTGGGAAGTCAACGAGGACGCGACCGTTTACACGCTGAACGTCCGCAAAGGCGTCAAGTGGAACAACGGCGACGACTTCACCGCCGACGACGTGGCCCGCAACATTGCAGGCTGGTGCGACAAGGGCCTGGAAGGCAACTCGATGGCCGGCCGCTTTGCGACCCTGATCGACGCGGACTCCGGCCAGGCGGTTGAAGGCGGCATCGAGGTGGTCGATAGCCACACTGTGAAGCTGAACTTGCCCAACTCCGACATTTCGCTGATCGCGGGCATGGCGGATTATCCGGCGGCGATTGTCCACTCGTCCTTCCAGACCAATGATTTCCTGTCCAACGTCGGCACCGGCCCCTACCTGCTGACGGAACTGGAAGTGGGTGTGAAGTCGACCTTGGAGCGCAACGACAACCACACCTGGTGGGGTGAAGCGATTTACGGCAAGCCCGCTCTGGACCGCATCGAATATGTCGATTTCGGCACCGACCCGTCGTCCTGGCTGGCCGCTTTGGAATCCGATGAAGTCGATATGCTGTATGAATCGGTTGGTGAATTCATCGACGTGATGGACGGCCTCGGCTACAAGAAGTCCGAAGTTGTGACCATGTCCTCGATCGTGATCCGTACCAACCAGCTGGCGGAGATCGATGGCGAGAAGCCCTATGCAGACAAACGCGTCCGCAAAGCGATCCAGATGGCCGTCGACAACTCTGTCTGCCTTGAACTCGGCTATGGCGGCCGCGGCGAGCCTGCGGAAAACCACCATGTCGGCCCGATCCATCCGGAATATGCCGAACTGCCGCCGCAGAAGGTTGATCCCGCCGGTGCCAAGGCGCTGATGGAAGAAGCCGGCATGATGGATTTCGAGCATGAAATCCTGTCGATCGACGACGACTGGCGCCGGAACACCACCGACGCCGTGGCGGCACAGCTGCGCGACGCCGGCTTCAAGGTGAAGCGGACCGTTCTGCCCGGCTCCACCTTCTGGAACGACTGGTCGAAGTATCCGTTCAGCTCCACCAACTGGAACCACCGCCCGCTGGGCGTGCAGATCTGGGCGCTGGCCTACAAGTCCGGCGAAGCCTGGAACGAATTCGGCTGGGAAAATGCTGAATTCGACGCTCTGCTGGAACAGGCCCTGTCGATCGCCGACGCCGACAAGCGCCGCGAGATCTCGGCCAAAGGCCAGGCGCTGATCCAAGAGGAAGGTGTTACCATCCAGCCTTACTGGCGTTCGCTTTACCGCCACATGCGCGAAGGCGTTGTCGGCGCGGACATGCACGTGTCGTTTGAACACCACCACTACAAGTGGGGCTGGGCGGCGTAAGCAACGCCCTAACAGGCTCCCGGCACCCGCACCGCCCCGGATGGGGCGGTGCTTTCCAGCTAAGACGATAAGAGACCCGCACCTGCAACCGGGTCCGATCCGCCAGACTGACAGGGGACCCCATGGGACTTTTCATTCTCCGACGTTCAGGCGTGATGCTGCTGACGGCCTTGTGCCTGACGTTCATCGTGTTCTTCCTGACGAACCTCTACCCGAACCTTGAGAAACTCGCCAAGACCCAGGGCAACTTCCGCATGTCGGACGAAGCCGTGGCCAGCTGGCTGGATGCCAACGGCTATGGCGGCTCCATGGTCTCGAAATACGGCCAATGGCTGGGTGTCCTGCCCGGCTGGACCCGCGAAACTGAAGACGGCTATAGCGGCCGCTGCATGATCGGCACCGTTTCGGCTGAAGTGGCTGCAGAAGCCTCTACTTTCTGCGGTATTCTGCAGGGCGACTGGGGCTATTCCACCCGCTTTAAAGACGAAGTTTCCACCATCGTCGCCGAGCGCTTGGGCAATACCGGCCGCCTGATGTTCTGGGTGCTGGTGCTGATGATTCCATCGGCACTGATCATCGGCGTCCTGGCAGGGATGCGCGAAGGCTCAGTCACCGACCGAAGCCTGTCGACCGCTTCAATCCTGACCACGGCGACACCCGAGTATGTTTCCGGGGTGATCTTCATCGCTGTGTTCACCTCGTCCACCGTCGGCCTGAAATGGTTCAAGGGCACCGCCACCTCAGCGATGGACAACCCGAATTTTGAGAACTTCTTCCTGCCGGTGCTGACCATTGCCTTGTACGGCATGGGCTATATCGCCCGGATGACCCGCGCCTCGATGACTGAGGTGATGACCGCGCAATACATCCGCACCGCGCGCCTTAAGGGGGTGAGCTTTCACAACATCGTTATGAAACACGCGCTGCGGAACGCGCTGATTGCGCCCTTCACCGTCATCATGCTGCAGTTCCCCTGGCTGCTGAACGGCGTGGTGATCGTCGAGACCCTGTTCAACTACAAGGGCTTTGGCTGGATCCTGGTGGAAGCCGCAGGCAACAACGACATCGAACTGCTGCTGGCCGTCTCTGTGGTCTCAGTCTTCGTGGTTCTCATCACTCAGCTGATCTCGGATATCGGCTATGTGTATCTGAACCCGCGTATCCGGATCTCTTAAGGAAGGCAGCAGAGAATGGAACCTCTTAGCGCAATTGAAATTGCAGGGCGTATTATCTACCAGCTGTCTCCGGTTTGGATTTCCCTGGTGATCCTCTACGCTTTCTCCATCGGCTTCAAACGGCGGCTTGGCCTTTACGGCAAGCTGTTTGACAGTCCCATCGGCATGATCGGCTTTGGTCTGGTGATGTTCTGGGTGTTCACCGGCGTCTACGGCGCCATGGACATGATTATCACCCACGACCCGCTGTCCCAGCTTTCCGGCATGAAAAACAAAGTGCCCGGCACACCGCTGCGCAGCCCTGAAGAAGGCCAGTATGAATGGTATCTGCTTGGCGGTGACAACCTCGCCCGCGATGTCTTCAGCCGTCTGGTCAAGGGCGCCTGGGAAGTCATCAAGATTGCCCCGATGGCCGCGGTCTTTGCCTTTATGGTGGGGATCACCCTGGGCCTGCCCGCCGGCTATTACGGCGGCCGCCTGGACACCACGCTGTCCTTTGCAGCCAACCTGATCCTGGCCTTCCCGGTGATCCTGCTGTTCTACCTGCTGGTGACCCCGGAAATCGTCGCCACCGGTGTTCCGAACTATATGGCCATCGTGCTGTTCGTGTTCCCGATCATCTTTGTCGGGGTGCTGCTGAACTCGCGCTACTACACCCGGCCGAAAGTCCGCAACTGGCTGCTGCCGGTGGTGCTGGGCACGATCATCTGGTTCTACCTGCAACTGGTTTCCAACGGCGGCTACCTGATCAACACGCCGGAATACGCGATCTGGGGTCTGCCCCGGGCGATGGATATGTTCGACATTCCCGGCGGTATCCTGGTGGTCTTCGTCTCGGTGGTCTTCGTCAATTCGCCCACGGTGTTCCGCATCGTGCGCGGCCTGACACTGGACATCAAAACCCGTGACTATGTGGCCGCAGCCCAGACCCGCGGCGAAGGCCCCTGGTACATCATGCTGTGGGAAATCCTGCCCAACGCACGCGGGCCGCTGATCGTCGATTTCTGCCTGCGCATCGGCTACACCACCATCCTTTTGGGGACCCTGGGCTTCTTTGGCCTTGGCCTGCCGCCGGAAAGCCCGGACTGGGGATCGACCATCAATGACGGGCGCAAGCTGTTGTCGATCTATCTGCACCCGGCGCTGCCGCCTGCCTTTGCCTTGCTGACGCTGGTTCTGGGTCTGAACCTGCTGGCTGACGGCCTGCGCGAAGAGAGCCTGAAGGATTGATGCGACAAACCCGGGGGGCCAGCTCCGCCGCCAGCTGGGCTTGAACCAGTGGCGCCACAGCAGGCAGCCCCCCGGGATACTTGAGGCCAGAAGAAAGGGGTCTTTCCCTTCCAGCCTCAACAGGGAGACAAAAACATGAGCAAAATGGAAGAATACGGCGGCCCTATCCTTGAGATTGACAAGCTGTCGATCTCCTTCTTCACCCGCCTGCGCGAAATTCCGGCGGTGATGGATTTTTCCGTAGCCGTGCAACCGGGTGAGGCTGTCGGGCTGGTCGGTGAGAGCGGCTGCGGCAAGTCCACCGTGGCGCTGGGGGTTATGCAGGACCTTGGCAAGAACGGCCGCGTTGTCGGCGGCACCATCAAGTTCAAGGGCCGCGACTTGGCCGAGATGAGTGCCGAAGAGCTGCGCGACATCCGCGGCAACGAGATCGCAATGATCTATCAGGAACCGATGGCATCGCTGAATCCGGCGATGAAAATCGGCAAGCAGCTGATGGAAGTGCCGATGATCCACGAGGGCGTCAGCGAAAAGGAAGCCTACAACCGGGCGATGGAAGTGGTGACCGACGTGCGCCTGCCCGACCCGGAGCGGATGCTGAACTCCTTCCCGCACCAGCTGTCGGGCGGTCAGCAGCAGCGGATCGTGATCGCGATGGCACTGATGTCGAAACCTTCGCTGCTGATCCTGGATGAGCCGACCACCGCGCTTGACGTGACGGTTGAGGCCGCGGTGGTTGAGCTGGTGAAGGATCTGGGCAAGAAATACGGCACCTCGATGCTGTTCATCTCGCACAACCTCGGCCTGGTGCTGGAGACCTGCGACCGTCTCTGCGTGATGTACTCCGGCGAAGCGGTCGAGCGCGGCTCGATCCACGATGTTTTCGACGAGATGCAGCATCCCTATACCCAGGCGCTGTTCCGCTCGATCCCGCTGCCGGGGGCAGACAAGAACTCGCGCCCGCTGGTGGCCATTCCCGGCAACTTCCCCCTGCCCCACGAGCGGCCCAACGGCTGCAACTTCGGGCCGCGCTGCGACTATTTCGAACAGGGCCGCTGCGATGTCGACCAGGTGATCCCGATGGCGCCGGTGCATGGCAATGACCGCCATGAGACCCGCTGCCTGAAGTTCCAGGAAATCGACTGGAACGCCCCGATCACATTGGGAGAGCAAAAGGAGAAAACCGCGCCTGGCAAGGTTGTTCTCAAGATGGAAAACCTCAAGAAATACTATGAGGTTGCGGCCAACGCCCTGTTCGGCGGCGGTGAGAAGAAAGTGGTGAAAGCCAACGAGACGCTGAGTTTCGAGGCGCGCGAGTCCGAAACCCTGGCCATCGTCGGTGAATCCGGCTGCGGCAAGTCCACCTTTGCCAAGGTGCTGATGGGGCTGGAAACCGCCACCGAAGGCCAGATCCTGCTGGACAACCAGAACATCGAGCAGATCCCGATTGAAGAGCGTGACACCAGAACCGTCTCCGACGTGCAGATGGTGTTCCAGAACCCGTTCGACACGCTGAACCCGTCGATGACCGTGGGCCGCCAGATCATGCGGGCGCTGGAAATCTTCGGCATCGGCAACTCAGAGGCCGAGCGCCGCAAGAGGATGCTGGAGCTTTTGGATCTGGTGAAGCTGCCCCGCGCCTTTGCCGACCGGATGCCGCGGCAGCTGTCGGGCGGCCAGAAGCAGCGTGTCGGCATCGCCCGCGCCTTTGCCGGCGGCGCCCGCATTGTGGTGGCGGACGAACCCGTTTCGGCGCTGGATGTGTCGGTGCAGGCGGCGGTGACCGACCTGTTGATGGAGATCCAGCGCAAGGAAAAAACCACGCTGCTGTTCATCTCCCACGACTTGTCGATCGTGCGCTACCTCAGCGACCGGGTGATGGTGATGTATCTCGGCCATGTAGTGGAGCTGGGCGATACCGATCAGGTGTTCTCGCCGCCCTACCACCCCTACACCGAGGCGCTGCTCTCGGCGGTGCCGATTGCCGATACCTCGGTCGAGAAAGAGCATATCGTGCTGGAGGGCGACATTCCGTCGGCGATGAACCCGCCGCCGGGCTGCCCGTTCCAGACCCGCTGCCGCTGGAAGTCCGAAGTGCCGGGCGGGCTGTGCGAAAAGGACGTTCCGCCGGTGCGCCAGCTGGAAGCCGGCCATCAGATCAAATGCCACCTCAGCGACGAGGTGCTGGAGCGCATGAAACCTGTGATCAAAATCGCGGCGGAGTAAAGGCAACTCACAGGACAAAAAACGGGCCGGAAATTTCCCGGCCCGTTATTGTTTTTGATGTTAGCCGTCGTGCAGCGCGTTGTCCCAGGCTTCCCATTCAGCGATCCATGCGTCGCCGCCTAGAGAAGCTTTTAGCGGATCCAGCTGTGCAGAATAGGGTTTCCACTTGTCCAGCGCTGCGATGTTGATCTTCTGGCGGACCTGAACCAACGAAGCAGTGAGTACTGCCTTGCTGGACTTTTCTGGGGACAGACAATTATCCTCCCACTCCAGCCCCGAATGCTCTAGAAGCCGAGCGATCTGCGGCTGTGGGTCGCTCACCAGCGCGCGGTAGGACTGGGCTCTGAACTGGCCGCCAAGCTTACCCTGATAGTCCCAGGCAGATTCATAGACCAGCCGAGTCATCTCGCCCAGCCAGTCCATCCGCCGGGTAAACGCATTGCCCCGAGCAAAATCAGCCGTGATATTGGACAGGCCGGTATCCAGCGGATGGCGGGACATGAACACAAAGCGCGCGTCCGGTAGCAGATGTTGCGCCAGCCCCAGCGCAAGGCAGTTGAGCGGCATCTTGTCGACAATCACTGGTGTGTCTGCAGGCAGCGTCTGGAACGCGCGCTGGAAATAGAGATTCCGGAAAGTCTCGCGTTCTTGCGAGTCCAACAGGCCAGCCCAGTCCCAGTACCCCTGCCCCAGCCCACGCGAAATGCAATGCGCGCGAACCTCAAACAGCGTATGTTTCAGCGCTTCGCTTTCGCCGATACTGTCTACTTTGCTATGCCGAAGCAAAATATTCTCGGCCAAAGTGGTTCCGCTTCTCGGCAGGCCGCAGACAAAGATGACGCGCGGACCAGTAGAAACTCCGTCTTTGTGAGTAATAGGCTGGAACCGCTGTTTCTGATCCCGAACCCTTGCTCGCGTCCCATCCGCATCAAAATCCCCTGAGCTCAGCTTCTTGGACTTCAGAAAATGGAAGAAGGCGCGCGAAGGATTGCCAGCCTTTGCTTCGATGTTTCCAAGCGCATTATGCGCCATCCGCCGCTCTTTGGCCGCTAGCTTGCGATTATTCGAGAGCTTTTTGAGACGTTGGGCCTTGCTGCTTTGGACTGCAAATGGCTCAAGCCGACTGAGCGACACAAGCGCGCCAACATGTTTTGGATTGATCTTCAAAGCATTCTTCAGATCACCGATGGCCTGCTCTATTTGACCGGCGGTCTGACGCATCGCAGCGAGCTTTGCCCAGGCTGTCTCCCTATCAGGCCAGTTCCCGGTTATGAACTCCATCAAAGAAATAGCTGTCGGCGCATCCCCCAACGCGTGATAGCAAACCGCAGCGCGGTCCAGAACGCCCGCATCTATTGCGCCGCTCTCTAGAACTGGCAACAGGACCTGCAGCGCTTTGGCAAAATCCTTCTGTGCGATCAGCCGGTCAGTGTGCTCCAAAAGGGCTTCTGATGCTTCCGAAGTGCGCTGAAACTTCGATCCCTGGAGTGTCATTCCGGTTCCCTTCTGAAACATGGCCGTCATCAAGATAGCAATATTCAGATGAACCAGCCGTTAAGCCGGCAGGAAAGAATCCGTGTTTACCCTGCCGCTTTCCAGCAACCCGGCAGCACTTTTTTCCACCTTTGCACCAAACTCAACGGATCCGGTATTTCTCCTTAAACCAAAGCGCTCCCCCCTCCCACAGGGGCCGATTTGTTCAGCTCAACAGCAGCACCACGATCATCAAAAGGTTCATCGAGGCAAACTGCATCAGCCGCGGGGCCTCTTTCCCTTTGGCCGCAGCCAACAGGGCAGCCGTTACCGAAGCGGTCAGACCGGTCAGCGCCAGGCTGCCGCCGATGGCTCCGGCAAGGCCGGTTTCCGGTCCCCAAGGGGATCCAGCCAAAGTCATGCCCTTGAGGCCGGTGCCGATCAAAATGCCAACAATGGCGCCGGCCAGGCTCAGCACAGCACTGCGCGGCTGCCGGGGCAGGCGGCTGGCCAGAACGCTGTCGATCATCTGCCGCGTCGGAACCGCGCTCGGCTGCCAGTCAATCCGGTTGATCCGCTCATCGAAGCTGTTGATATACAAGTCATTCCCTCCAGAACCTGAGGAAAAATTCACGAAAAATTAAGGCAAATGCGTGACGCTGTGACGGAGTTAACGGGGCATTAACAGAACTTACCCACAGGTTAACCAAACTGCGCGTCAGCTGCCCCAGATCTTCTTCACGTAGTTCTGGGTTTCCTTATAGGGCGGCACTCCGCCGTATTTCTGCACCGCGTCCGGACCGGCGTTATAGGCCGCCAGCGCCAGTCGCCAGGACCCGAACTTTCGGAATTGCCGCGCCAGATACCGTGCACCGCCTTCCAGGTTTTGCTGCGGCACCGCGGGGTTGACCCCCAATGCCTGTGCGGTGGCAGGCATCAGCTGCGCCAGGCCCAATGCGCCTTTGTGCGATTTGGCGTTCGGGTTCCAATTGCTTTCCTGCTGCACCAGGCGCAGGAACAGATCTTCGGGCACACCGTGCTGGCGCGCGGCGTCCCGCGCCAGTTGCAGATACTGACCGCGGTATTTGCCGCTATAGGGCAACGTGCCCGCAGCAGAAGGAATTTGATAGGTCTTGGGCTGCAGCCGGGTTGAGTTCTTGTACTGGGTGGCCGCACGGCCATCCAGCACCCTGGTGTGGGCGGAGAATAGATCCCGCCGGTTCTTGGTACTCAAGACATCGGCGGCGGCAGGCTGCCCTGCCCCGACCATGGCGATCACCAACCCCGCAACGGCTTTGCGCATTTCCGCTGTCCCAACACTGTCCCACTTTGCGCAAATATAGCGAATGCAAAAGAAATTTAAAGCAACACGAGCGCAATCGGCCATCATTGCTGTGCAAACACCTGCAAAACCATCCCCAGAGAGCTGCTTTCCTCACCTTGCACAGGTCTGTACTGTGCCAATCAAGCAGCCCGGACGGATTCGCGCCGGACCGGTGCTGGACAGGACATTCAGGAATAAAAGGACGGAACCCTATGGCCGGCTCTCTTAACAAAGTCATGCTCATCGGCAATCTGGGCCGCGACCCGGAGGTGCGCAGCTTCCAGAACGGCGGCAAAGTTTGCAACCTGCGTATCGCCACCTCGGAAAACTGGAAGGACCGCAACACCGGTGAACGCAAGGAGCGCACCGAATGGCACTCTGTGGCCATCTTCAGCGAAGGTCTTGTGCGCGTTGCCGAGCAGTATCTGCGCAAAGGCTCCAAGGTCTACATCGAAGGCCAGTTGCAGACCCGCAAATGGCAGGACCAAAGCGGCCAGGACCGGTATTCGACTGAAATCGTCCTGCAGGGCTTCGGCTCCACCCTGACCATGCTTGACGGCCGCGGCGAAGGCGGCGGTAGTGGTGGCGGTGGCGGCTATGGCGGCGGCAACCAGGGCGGCGGCTACGGCGGCGGTTATGACAGCGGTCAGCAAGGCGGCGGCAGCGGCGGCGGCGGCGGAAACTTCGGCGGCGGTGCGTCCCATAACATCGATGACGACGAAATCCCGTTCTGAACCTTGTTTTCTTGAACAGCAGTACAGAAGCCCCGCTGGCATCGCCCGGCGGGGCTTTTTCCGTTTCGGACGATATCCACGGTCCTGACCGGCGCAGCACAAACCATTGCGGTGGCTAAGAAAACCTCATCAGACCGGGCGGGTAGGCGATTATTAAGACGTATCTCATATACTGAATTCAACTATTAGAATTTTTGCAGCAAGGATTCAGAATATGAGTATGCGATTTTTAGGGCACCTGCCGGTCAAGGCAAAGATCGCCATTCTGGTGGCCGCACCGCTAATGCTCTCACTGTGGTTCATGGGACAGACACTGTTTCAGCTGAACAAGAACGCCCAGGTCAACACTGCCGAGGCCGGGGAAGTGATCGAGCATATGAGCAGCCTGGTTCACAACCTGCAATTGGAGCGTGGCCTCAGCGCCTCCTACCTGGAAAGCTCTGCCACCTCGGTGCCGGAAAAGCTGACCCAGGTCCGGTTGCAAAACAACACTGCGATGGAGGCCTATCTGGCCGAGATCAACCACATCGATAAATCCCTTATCCCGCTCGAAGCGGTGCAGGCCATCCAGTTTGCCCAGGCCGAACTGGCCAAGAAAAAGGACATCCGCAACAAGATCGACGGGCACACGCTCTCGCTCAAGCGGATGCTGGCCTACTACACGGAACTGAATGCGGCCCTTATTCAAACCGGACTGTCGCTGGCACAAACCATTGACAATCCGGTGATTTCTCAGGAGGCCGTCGCGCTGTCCTTCTTCATGCGCGCAATTGATGCCGCCGGGCTGGAACGGGCTGCGGGCGCTGTTGGCTTCAAACACGGCTGGAAACCGGCCGACCGGGAAAGTTTTGTCGCCTATCATGAAGTGTTCAAGGAACGCCTGTCGCTGTTCATGGATTTCGCAACTGCGGAAGACCGCGAGACCGTCCAGGGGCTGTTTACCTCGCCTGAAATGAAGAAATTCGAGGACGTCCGGAAGGCCATCCTGAGCGGCGGAGCCCAAACGGAAATGACTTCTGAGCAATGGTTCGCGGCAGCCAGCAAAGCGCTGAAAGTGCTTCAGAAGAAGGAGGGTATCCTGATCGAGCACCTGGAACGGGACATGCAGGCATTTGATGCGGACAACAAGTTCCTGCTGGCGGAAATGGCAGTGTTCACAGGTGTTCTTCTGTTTGCTGTTCTGGGCCTCAGCGTGATCATCGCACGGGACATGACCAAAAGCCTTTCGGTTCTGAACATTGCGCTGAAGAAGCTGGGCAGCGGTGAAACAGAGGTTGACGTGCCAGGTGCAAACCGCCGGGACGAGATTGGCTCGGTGGCCCGCAATGTGGTCGACTTGCGCTCTGTGACCCAGCGCAAGCAGGAAGAGCGTGTGGAGGAGGAAAAGCAGCGCCGCGAAGAAATCATGACCGTTGCGCGCCGCATCGGCGAAGCGCTGATGGATCTTCAGCACAAACGCCTCGACAAGCCGATCAACGAGTTCTTTCCGGAAGAGTTCAAATCGATCCGCATGGATATGAACGACTCGCTGCGGGCGCTGAGCGTATCGATCTCCAACATCGGCGAGTTGACAAGCAGCGTGGATGAAAGCACCAAGTCCATTGCCGAGGCTTCGATGGACCTGGCCCACCGCACCGAGGCAGAATCGGCAACGCTTGAAAAAACCACCAATTCGATCAGCGAACTGACCGCCAATGTTCAGCAGTCGGCAGACAATGCCGGCCGGGCCGAACAACTGGCGGACAGCGCCCAGAGCGGGGTGAAATCCTGCGACGCGGTGGTGAAAGACACCATTGTGGCCATGGACAAGCTGCAGGAATCCTCGCAGGAAATCTCGCAGATCACCAAAGTGATCCAGGATATCGCATTCCAGACAAATCTTCTGGCGCTGAATGCCGGGGTCGAGGCCGCCCGCGCCGGCGAAGCAGGCCGCGGTTTTGCGGTGGTCGCCAGCGAGGTGCGGATGCTGGCGCAGCGCTGCGCCGATGCGGTCCAGCAGATTGACGAGCTGACTGCACGCAGTTCCGAGCAGGTCAAGAACGGTGCTGCACTGGTAGACCAGGCCGGCACCGCAATGTCGCAGGTAAACGATCAAGTGGCCGAGATTTCCGGTCTTGTCATCGAGATTGCCGGCAATATGAAAGAGCAGTCGACGCAAATGGGCGACGTCAACACCGCCGTTGGCGAGCTTGAGATGATGGCACAGCAAAATGCCGCCATGGCCGAGGAAACCACCGCGGCGACCACCTCGCTGTCCGAGCAAGCCCAGGAGCTGCGCGAACTGGTCCAGCAATTCGCCGTCGGCGAGGTTGCTCCGGCTCAGAACGCGCTGGCCGGACCGGATGCCTATGCGCCCCCGGCAGCGGCGATCGATTTTGATGCCGACGACTGGGATGATCAGGATTTTGGCGGCAGCGCCGCAGCCTGATCCGCCGAACAGCTCAATTCCGATGCACCTGAAAAGGGCAGCTTCCACGGCTGCCCTTTGTTTTCCGGTCTCAGGCCCCGGCGCCGCGCAGCACGTCCAGAACCGTTTCAGGCGGAACGTCACCTGTTACAAACGCATCGCCAATCCCACGCGCCAGGATAAACCGCAGCTGGCCGGCAACAACTTTTTTGTCTTGCCCCATCAGATCCAGCAGCACCTCCGCCCCTGGCAGATCGCCAGGAATATCGGCCAGATCGGTCTTCATGCCCATCGCCTTCAGATGCGCCCGGACCCGGCTGGGGTCCTCTTGCGCGCACAGCCCCAGCTTGGACGACAGCTCAAACGCCAAGGCGCAGCCGATGGCCACGCCCTCGCCATGCAGCAGCCGGTCCGAATACCCGGTGGCCGCCTCCAGCGCGTGGCAAAAAGTATGGCCCAGGTTCAGCAGCGCCCGGTCGCCCTGCTCGGTTTCGTCGCGCACGACGATATCCGCCTTCATCTGAACCGAGCGCGCAACCGCCTCAACCCGCGCGGCGACATCGCCTTCAGCCAGTGCAGGACCGTGTTCTTCAAGCCAGGCAAAGAACGCCGCATCGCCCAGCAGCCCGTATTTCACAACTTCGCCGTAACCGGACAGGAAATCACGCGGCGTTAAGGTCTCCAGCACCGAGGTATCGGCCAGCACCAGCGCAGGCTGGTGAAAGGCGCCGATCAGGTTCTTGCCCTGCGGCGCGTTGATGCCGGTCTTGCCGCCGACCGAGCTGTCGACCTGCGCCAGGAGCGAGGTCGGGATCTGCACAAACCGCACTCCGCGGCGCAGTACCGCCGCAGCGAATCCCGCCAGGTCGCCGATCACACCGCCGCCGAATGCGACAACCACGTCGCCCCGCTCCACCTTCTGCTCCAGCAGCCATTCCACCGCGCGGGTGAACTGCGGCCAGCCCTTGGTCGCCTCGCCCGGCGGAAGCGCCAGCGCGGTCATCTCAACGCCCGCGGCCGCCAGCCCGGCGCGCAGACCCTCCAGGTGCTTCTCCGCCACGGTCTCGTCCGTCAGCACCGCCACCTGCGGCCGCTTCAGCAACGGTTTGATCCGCTCCCCTGCCTGCGCCAGCAGGCCGGGACCGATCACCACATCATAGGCCCGCTCGCCCAGAGGCACGTGAACCCTGCGTTCCATCATGTCCACTCCAATACATCGGGGCGTGCCTGCAAGGCCTCCAGCACCCGGTCAACCATGGTTTCAATCGCCGCCTGGCCGTCCGACACAACAGTCAGATCCGCCTTGGCATAAAGCGGCACCCGGTCGCGGTACAGGCCGCTGAGCGTCGCACGCGGGTCGGCTGTGCGCAGCAGCGGCCGGGTGTCGCGGTGGCGCACCCGGTTCCACAGAACCTCCAGATCGGCCTGCAGCCAGATCGAGACCCCTTTGGCGGTAATCACATTGCGGTTTTCCTCCGCCAGAAAGGCGCCGCCGCCTGTCGACAGGACACCGCGTTCCTCCTCCAGCAGGCGCGCGATCACCTGCCGTTCCTTTTGACGGAAGAACGGCTCGCCGTCGCGGGCAAAAATCTCGGGGATCGTCATATTGGCAGCGGCTTCGATCTCGTGGTCGCTGTCCAGAAAGGGCACATCCAACCGGGCCGCCAGCGCCCGCCCCACGGCGGTTTTGCCAGCCCCCATCATGCCCACCATCACGATGGTCTTCTTCAGTTTCCCCGGCACCGGGCCTGCTGCCTTCTGGCCGCTGCTTTGCTCTTTTTCGCTCATTCTTCAGTGAATGACGTGATCTTACGGAAAAGGGAATATATAACTTGGGCAAAAGAGCAGGAAACAGGCTTTGGATATACTATGGGGCGATTGATTAAGTATCTGGTCTATTTGGCGGTTCTGGCGGCAATCGGGCTGGTGGGCTATGCCTATGTGGGGCCGTGGTTCGGCGCTGATTTCCGCGCGCCCAGCACCGAGGTGCGCAAGCCCGTGGTGCTGAATGCGGATTAAGGCGGCTGCCGCCGGGGTGATGATGGCAGGCAGCGCGCTTGCAAATGAACCCCTGGCGGCGATTGACTGGCTGAACCAGCCGCAGCCACGCAGCGGGTTGCCCGGCACTGTGCTGCTGGAGCCGCCGGTGGCAGGCACGGCTGCATTTCCGTCGGTCTCGGTCACACCATTGGAATCGCTGGTGCCCCCCATCGGGCTGGTTCCGGCCTCGGCAACCGGCCTGCCCGCAGATTTGTGGCGCGGCAGCAATGCCGATGTTGTGACCCGTCTGATTGAAACTGTTCCAGTGCGCGGCAGCCCGGCGATGCAGGCGTTGTTGTTTACACTGCTGCTGTCCGAATCCCGGCCGCCGGCCGCGGCAGGTGACCGGATTCTGCTGGCCCGGCTGGACCGGCTGCTGGCGCTTGGGGCCACTGATCCCTCCCAGGCTCTGGTTGAACATGCAGGCCCCACGGACAGCAAGGACCGTTTCACGCGCTGGTTTGACGCCACCCTTTTGACCGGCAGCGAGGACGCCTCTTGCGCCGCCCTCACAGCGTCGCCGCATCTGTCAGACAGCTACGCGGCCAGGATCTTTTGCGCGGCGCGGCGCAGCGACTGGCCCACGGCGGCGCTTATGATGGAAACCGCCCACGCGCTGGAATTGCTGCCCGAAAACCAGATGCAGCTTCTGGACCGCTTTCTGAACCCCGATCTGTTTGAGCTGGCACCGCCGCTGCGCCGCCCGGCGGATCCGGATCCGTTGACCTTCCGCCTGTTCGAGACCATTGGCGAGGCGATGCCCACCGCCCCCCTGCCGCCAGCCTTTGCCGCGGCAGATCTGCGCGACATTGCCGGCTGGAAGGCGCAGCTGGAGGCGGCGGAGCGGCTGGCCCGTGGCGGTGCGCTCAATCCTAATCAGTATCTTGGCCTGTTCAGCGCCCGCAAACCCGCCGCATCAGGCGGTATCTGGGATCGGGTTGCGGCAGTTCAGCAGCTGGAAAGCGACCTCAGCTCCGGCAACGCAGACGCCATTGCCCGCTCCCTGCCCCGCGCCTGGAAGGCGATGCAGCAAGCGGGCACTGAAACCGTCTTTGCCGACCTCTTCGGCGAACCGCTGACGCGGGCAAGCCTGAACGGCCGGACCGCCGCCCTGGCCTGGCGCATCCGCCTGTTGTCGCCGGCTTATGAATTGGCCGCGCATGACGCCCCGGCCGACGGCGGAGCCGACCCGTTCCTGGCAGCCCTGGCCCAGGGCCGGCCTGGTGACGCTGCAGCCCCATCGGCTATGGCTGAAGCCATATCATTGGGGTTTGACACAATGGCCCCGGTGCCGCCCGCGATCCGGCAACTGCTGGACAATGGCCAACTGGGCGAAGCGATCCTGCGCAGCATGGTGTTGTTTGCTCAAGGTGCCGATGGCAACCTTGGAGACTTGACCGCAGCGCTGGCAGCATTCCGCGCTGTCGGGCTGGAGGACACGGCCCGCCGCGCCGCCTTGCAGCTGATGCTGCAGGAGCAGCAATAGCATGGCCGCCCCCCGTGACAATTTTCAATGGATTTCCACCTTTCTCGACGCTCAGGCGGCAGAGGCCGGCGCATCGCAAAACACGCTTCTGGCCTATGGCCGCGACCTTAAGGACCTGACCGCCTGGCTTGAGCACCGCACCCTGGATTTCCTCACTGCCAGTCAGGACGACATCGAGGCCTATCTGATCAATTGCGATGCCCAGGGGCTGGCCCGTTCGACCCGGGCGCGGCGGCTGTCGGCAGCCAAGCAGATCTACCGTTTTGCGTTTGAGGAAGGCTGGCGCGAGGACAACCCGGCTATTCAGATCCGCGGCCCCGGACGCGAGAAACGCTTGCCTAAAACGCTGGACGTCATCGAGGTCGACCGCCTGCTGGACGCCGCCCGCCAAACCGGCCGCAGCACCGCAGACCGGCTGCGCAATACCTGCCTGATGGAATTGCTCTATGCCACCGGAATGCGGGTCACCGAACTGGTGTCGCTGCCGGTTTCCGCTGCCCGCGGCGATCCCCGGATGCTGCTGATCATGGGCAAGGGCGGCAAGGAGCGCATGGTGCCGCTGTCGCCGCCCGCCCGCGACGCGCTGGCCGTCTGGCTGGCCGCCCGCGACGATACAGAGGCTGATCATGAAGCAAAGGGCAAGCCCGCCTCGCGGTTCCTGTTCCCCTCGCGCGGCAAGTCCGGCCACCTGACCCGGCACCGCTTTTACCTGCTGATCAAGGAGCTGGCGGTCACGGGCGGCGTCTCACCAGACAAGGTGACGCCGCACACCCTGCGGCACGCCTTTGCCACGCATCTATTGGCCAATGGCGCCGACCTGCGCGCGATCCAGGCGCTGCTCGGCCACGCCGACATCGCCACCACCGAGATTTACACCCATGTGCTGGACGCCCGCCTGCAAGAACTGGTGCTCGAGCATCACCCGCTGGCCAAGGATGCGGGCTGAGCATCACTAGAACTTGAAGCGCCTGCGGCAAACCCCCATAAATACAGCGAACATTCAATAGACCGGATCTCTGGACCTCTCATGGACACTGCCTCCACCGTACTCGACAGCGCCTTCTGGACCACTGCCGGGGCCATTGTGCTGCTGCTTGTTCTGTCCGGTTTCTTCTCGGGCTCGGAAACTGCGCTGACCGCCGCCTCGCGCGGCAAGCTGCGCAGCCAGGCTGACAAAGGCTCGCATGGGGCGCAAAAGGCGCTCAGCGTGACCGAGGACAGTGAAAAGCTGATCGGCTCAGTCCTGCTGGGCAACAACCTGGTCAACATTCTGGGCACCTCGCTGGCAACGGCCCTGTTCACCCGTGCTTTCGGCGAAAGCGGCGTCGCCCTGGCCACCCTGGTGATGACCGTTCTGGTTCTGGTCTTTGCCGAGGTGCTGCCCAAGACCTATGCCATTTCCAACGCTGAAAAGGCCGCGGCTGCCGTTGCGCCGGTGATCGGCGTGCTGGTCACCCTGCTGGCGCCGGTGGTCGGTTTGGTCCGGCTTCTGGTGCGCGGCGTCTTGCTCCTCTTTGGCGTGCGGATCGATCCCGACAGCCACATCATGGCGGTGCGCGAGGAAATCGCAGGCGCGCTGCACCTGGGCCACTCCGAAGGCGTGGTCGAGAAAGAAGACCGCGACCGCATCCTGGGCGCGCTGGATCTGTCCGACCGGTTTGTCGAAGAAATCATGCTGCACCGCTCCAAGATCGAGATGATCGACGCGGATGCGGAACCGGAAACCATTCTGGAGCAATGCCTGCAAAGCCCGCACACCCGCCTTCCGGTGTTCCGCGGCGAACAGGAAAACATCATCGGCGTGGTCCATGCCAAGGATCTGTTCCGGGCGATGTACGAACAGGCCGGCGGCGCAGAGGGCGACACCGGGCGTCTCACCTCCTTTGACATCGCCGAGGTCGCCAAGGCCCCCTATTTTGTGCCCGAAACCACCACTCTGGACGAGCAGATGCGCCAATTCCTGCGGATGCGCTCGCATTTCGCGCTGGTGGTGGATGAATACGGCGCACTGCAGGGGCTGATCACGCTGGAGGATATTCTGGAAGAAATCGTTGGTGAAATCACCGACGAGTTCGATCCTGACGAGGAAAGCATCGTTAAGAAAACCACCGATGGCTCTTATCTGGTCGAGGGTGTCACCACCATCCGCGACCTCAACCGCGCCACCGATTGGAACCTGCCGGATGAGGAAGCCAACACCATTGCCGGGCTGGTCATACACGAGGCACAGATGATCCCGACCAGGGGGCAGGTGTTCTCCTTCCATGGTTTCCGGTTTGAAGTGACCGAGCGGGAAGGCAACCGGGTGACCGGCCTCAAGATCCGGCCCTTGTCGTGACAAGGAACCGCGCATGACCCGTGCGGCGGTGCTGGCCTGGGGCTGGTTCGACAGTATCATCCTAGACCTGTTCCGCCAGCTGCGCTGGTCTTTTGTGCCGCCGCTGCTGATCTATTTCGCCTATGGCGCCCAGGGTATTACAACCGTCGCCGCCTCCTTTTACGTCAAGGAATACCTGGATTTATCCGCTGCCTTTCTGGCGGGATTGGCGTTCTGGGTGGGGCTGCCTTGGGCGCTGAAAATGCCGCTGGGGCATCTGGTCGACCTGATCTGGCGCTGGAAATACCTGCTGATCCTCGCAGGTGCCGCTCTGATGGCCGGCAGCTACGCTATCCTTGCTGCCATCGTGCTGGAACCTGCGAGGATGGGCACCGTGATGCCGCTCAGCGCCTGGTATGTCACCGCCGCGCTGCTGGCCCCTTGCGGATATGTGCTGCAGGATGTGGTGGCTGACGCGATGTCGGTCGAGGCCGTGCCCCATGCAGATGATCACGGCCGCCCCCTGCCCGAGGCTGAGACCAAATCCCTGCACACCACCATGCAGACCTTCGGCCGCATCGCGCTGATCGGCGGTTCCAGCGCCGCCGCAGCACTGAACGTTGCCCTGTTTGACGGTGCCGACGCACTGCCGCAGGAGGGCAAAGGCGCGCTCTACGGTTTTGTCTTCGCGCTTGCCCTGCTGATCCCGGTGATCTCGCTTTCCGGCGTGGCCCTGGCGATCTGGCAGAAAGCCCGCAAGACCGCCCTGCTGCGCCGTGCCGGTGTGTCCGAGCCTGAGATCCACGCCCGCGTCGAGCTGCCCCGCGCACCGGTCGCCCCCAACCCCTGGTATTTCATCGGCGGCGGCGCCTTTGTTGCGCTCTCCCTCGCCGTGGGTCTGGGCGATGTGCCCTACTCGCAGGAGATCGTCTTTGCCGGGTCCATGGCCATCGTGCTGCTGCTGATGCGGCAGCTGGTCTCGGTCCTGCCCGCGGATCAGGCCCGCGCCTTGATCGGCACTGCCATCATTATCTTTGTGTACCGCGCGACGCCCCTGCGCGGCCCCGGCGCCACCTGGTTCGAGATCGACGTGCTGGGGTTTGATCAGCAGTTCCTGTCGGTGCTCGCCCTGATCACCTCCCTGCTGACGCTGGCGGGCATGCTGATTTTCCGCCCGATGATGGCCAGCCGCCCGATCGCCTGGATCGTCGCTTTCCTGGCCATCACCGAAGCCGTGCTCAGCCTGCCCAACATCGCGCTTTACTACGGCGCCCATCATTGGACCGCGGCGATGACCGGCGGCGTGGTTGATGCGCGCTTCATCGCCATGGTCGACACCGCCGTGGAATCCCCATTGGGCCAGGTTGCGATGATCCCGATGCTCGCTTGGATCGCCCGCAACGCGCCCTCCGGGCTGAAAGCCACCTTTTTTGCCGTCATGGCCTCCTTCACCAACCTGGCGCTTTCGGCCTCCAGCCTCGGCACGAAGTACCTGAACGAAATCTTCCTGGTGACCCGCGAGGTCACAGATTCGGCAGGCACCATCACCATCCCCGCCGATTATTCGCAGCTGGGCATGCTGCTGATCACCGTCGGTGTGATCCTCCTCATGGCGCCGCTCACCGCGATATTTGTCATCCAGAACAGCCGCTTCCGCACCTCCGAGTAACGAAACCGCAGCCTGGCTGCCCATATGCGGCACGCGGTGCCGTTTTTCTGCTGGACTACTGTTCACTTCTGTACAGAATGCAGGCAACACCTACTAGGGAGGCCCACATGAAAACCACCACCCGCGTGGCAGTGATCGGCGGCGGCGTCGTCGGCTGCTCAGTGCTCTACCACCTGACCAAGCTCGGCTGGTCCGATGTCATGCTGATCGAACGCTCGGAGCTGACCAGCGGCTCCACCTGGCACGCGGCGGGCGGTTTTCATACCCTCAACGGCGACACCAACATGGCCGCGCTGCAGGGCTACACCATCAAGCTCTACAAGGAGCTGGAAGAGATCACCGGCATGTCCTGCGGGTTGCACCACGTCGGCGGCGTCACCCTGGCCGAAACCCAGGAACGCTTCGACATGCTGAAGGCGGAGCGCGCCAAACACCGTTTCATGGGCCTGGAGACCGAGATTGTCTCGCCCGAAGAAATCAAGAAGATTGCCCCCGTCACCAACATCGACGGCATCGTCGGCGGGCTGTACGACCCGCTCGATGGCCACCTCGACCCCTCCGGCACCACCCACGCCTATGCCAAGGCCGCGCGCATGGGCGGCGCCACCATTGAGACCTACTGCAAGGTGATCGAGACCAACCAGCGCCCTGACGGCACCTGGGACGTGGTCACCAACAAGGGCACCATCCACGCCGAGCACGTCGTCAATGCAGGCGGCCTCTGGGCGCGCGAGGTCGGCGCCATGGCCGGCGTCTACTTCCCGCTGCACCCGATGGAGCACCAGTATATCGTCACCGACGAAGTGCCGATGATTGCCGAAATCATCGACGGCGGCGGCGAGCATCCGCATGTAATGGACCCGGCTGGCGAAAGCTATCTGAGGCAGGAAGGCCGCGGTCTCTGCATCGGTTTCTACGAGCAGCCCTGCAAACCCTGGGCGGTGGACGGCACCCCCTGGGACTTTGGCCACGAGCTGCTGCCAGATGACTTCGACAAGATCGAGGAGTCCATCGCCTTTGCCTACAACCGCTTCCCGGCGCTGGAGGCTGCGGGAGTCAAATCGGTGATCCACGGCCCCTTCACCTTTGCCCCCGACGGCAACCCGCTGGTCGGCCCGGTGCCGGGGATGCGCAACTACTGGTCCGCCTGCGCCGTCATGGCCGGCTTCTCCCAGGGCGGCGGCGTCGGGTTGATGCTGGCCCAGTGGATGGTCGAGGGAGAATGCGAGCGCGACACCTTCGCGATGGACACGGCCCGCTTCGGCGACTGGATCACCCCGGGCTACACCCGCCCGAAAGTCATTGAAAACTATCAGAAACGCTTCTCCATCGCCTACCCGAACGAGGAGCTGCCCGCGGCCCGCCCGTTCCGCACCACCCCGATGTACGACATCTTTGATGGCATGGGCGCGGTCTGGGGCGCGCAATACGGGATGGAGGTTCCGAACTACTTCGCCACAGGCGATGAGCCGCGTTTCGAGACCCCCTCCTTCCGCCGCTCCAACGCCTTTGAAGCCACCGCGCGCGAAGTCAAAGCGGTGCGCGAAAACGTCGGCATCAACGAGGTCCACAACTTCGGCAAATACCTGATCAAGGGCGCAGGTGCGCGCGCCTGGCTCGACCGCATCATGGCCGGCCGGGTGCCGAAACCGGGACGCCTGTCGCTGACCCCGATGCTGTCGCCCAAGGGGCGCCTGATCGGCGATTTCACCATCTCTTGCCTCTCGGACGAAGAGTTCCAGCTCACCGCTTCCTATGGTTCACAGGCCTACCACATGCGCTGGTTCCTGCAGAACCTCGACGACGACGTCAGCCTCGAAAACATCTCCGACACCCGCAATGGTTTCCAGATCGCAGGCCCCAAGGCGCGCGAGGTGCTGCAGGCCTGCACCCGTCAGGACATCTCGGACATGCGCTTCATGGATGTGCGCCGCCTGACGGTGGGCATGGCCGACTGCATCGTGCAGCGGGTCAGCTACACCGGCGATCTGGGCTATGAGATCTACTGCGACCTGCCCTCACAACGCGCCCTGTGGGATGCTCTATGGACGGCTGGGCAAGCGCATGGAATGAAGCCCTTTGGGATGCGCGCGATGATGTCGCTGCGATTGGACAAGTTCTTCGGCTCTTGGCTGCACGAGTTCTCACCCGACTACACCGCCGCGGAAACCGGCCTCGACCGCTTCATATCCTTCAAGAAAGCCGCAGATTTCATCGGCCGTGCCGCAGCCGAGGCCGAACGCAACGCAGGCCCCGCCCGCCAGCTCTGCGCCTTTGAGGTCGCGGCAGACGACGCCGATGTAGTCGCCTATGAGCCGATCTGGCTGGACGGCGCTGTCGTGGGCTTCTGCACCTCGGGTGGCTATTCGCACCACGCGCAGAAGTCCATCGCACTGGGTTTTGTCCCCACGGACCGCGCCAATGACGGCTTGCAGGTGGAAATCGAAATCCTCGGCAATATGTACAAAGCCCGACTGATCACCGAACCGCTGTTCGACATAGATGGCGCCAGAATGCGCGGCTAAAGATCTCCAGGCAGGTCAGCACACCTGACCTGCCTGCCCCCTGTTGCCAGAGCAGCGCACGCTACCGCCAAGGCAGATCCGCAACGGATACGTCAGCAGCTATACCCAGTTGTTTCGCGCGCGAAACAACTGGTCAGTATCATTGATCTATTTGGGGCGCGGATCCGGTGACTTTCCCTGGATCCGCATCTTCATCTTTGTAAAAATACTCCCGCCGGAGGCATCCTGCCTTCTGGCCTGAAACAAACGTCCGGAATGCCATGACAGCTATCGCCATACTCCTGCTCGCTGCCGGCGCATCGTCCCGGATGCAAGGCCGCGACAAGCTGATGGAGGATGTGGACGGCCAGCCTCTGCTTGCCCTGATGTGCCGCAGGGCGGCGCTTACCGGTCTGCCGGTGTTTGTGACTTTGCCCAGCAAGGCCCACCCCCGTGCGGCCGCCACCGGCAGCGCGATCCCGGTCCCGGTTCCTGACGCGGCTGAGGGCATGGCCGCCTCCATCCGCCGGGGAACCGCAGCATTGCCTGAACAGACCAAGGCCGTTATGATTCTGCCCGCCGACATGCCAGAGGTTGAAACCCAGGACATGCTGCGCCTCGCCGCGCATTTCCACGGGGACGGCGGCCCGGTCCTGCGCGCCACGGCTGATGACGGCACCCAAGGCCACCCGGTGCTGTTTCCGCGCCGCTGCTTTGCTGCCCTGAAAACCCTTAGCGGGGACCAGGGTGCCCGCAGCATCCTGAAATCCGAACCGCCGCAGATGGTGCCCCTGCCAAAAACTCATGCTCTGACCGATCTGGACACGCCCGAGGACTGGGCAAACTGGCGCAACCGGCGCTGATCACCGGCACCCCCTCCAAATGCAGAGAAGGCAGGGCACAAGGCCCTGCCTTCCTGCGCTTTGCTCTTCTCTGCCGTTTCCCCCAAAACAACAGCAGCATTTCTCAATGCACGAGCAGATGCGCCTCGTGTTTCCGCAAGGACCGGCGTGCCGCGGAATAGGCGGCCTGGCCCTTCTCTGATTTAAGATCCGGGAACAGCTCGAACAGTTCGTTGCGCTGCGCATTGTCCAACCCGCGCAAGGACTGGTCGCCCGGCTGAAAGCTTTCGGTCCAGGCGCCATCGGACAACACCACTTCGTGCTGATCGAACATAAAGTGGATATAGGTCACCCCGGTGGTCTCCACCGCGTCAACGCCCGTCAGCCCGGTCAGATGCTTGGCAGCCACCAGCACCTCTCGGTCTTCGAAATACAGCGCCGTCTTGTCGTTGGCGACCAGCACCCGGTGGTTGGGGCTGACCATCATGTCGCGCTCCGGCAGGCCATTGCCCAGGGCGCCCTGGCGGATCAGCACCGGCTGCAGATGCGCGGCACTGTGCAGCTCCCGGCCCTCCAGCGTGCGGGTCCCGATCCAGCGGATTTCCTGAATGCCATTGTCGCGGGTGATCACCCGGTCGCCAGCCTGCAGGTCTTCGACCCGGCGTTCCCCCAGCGGGGTGGCGATCAGCGTGCCCGGTGTGAAGCAGGGAATGATCTGCTCAATCTCGCCAAACGTCATGGAGCCGGTCACTGCCCCGTCGTCATCAATGAAATTGACAGTGCCCGAGATGCTGTTGCCATCTGCGTCGACGGTGACACCGCTGAGTTCGAACGGACCGGTCCCTGTCAGGTCCAGCGTGTCGAAATCGTCGCCGCCCGAGCCGCCGTCAACTTCGTCGCCGGCATTGCCGCCCAGGAAAGTATCGCGTCCGGCGCCGCCCGACAGGGTATCGGCCCCCTGGCCGCCGGTGATCAGGTCATTGCCTGCGCCGCCGCGGACGATATCGTCGTCAATACCGGCATCAATGGTGTCGTCGCCCGAACCGCCGGAGATATCGTCGTCGTCGTCCTGACCAAAAATCAGGTCATTGCCTGCGCCGCCGTCGATCGTGTCCATCCCATTGGTGGGATCCGGATCAGCCGGGCGGCCGTCGCTGCCGTCGTCAGTAATGTTCAGCCCATCGGGGAAAGCCGGGTCCAGACCGCCATAGATGGTGTCGGCACCGCCGCCGCCCAAGATAGAGTCGGAGCCTTCGCCGCCAGTGATCTCATCCGCGCCGGAGCCGCCGTCGATGGTGTCATCGTCGATGCCGCCATCAATCACGTCCATGCCGGAGCCGCCGCCGATCAGGTCGGCATCATCCCCGGTGGAGATGGTGTCATTGCCGGCACCGCCCAGGACGGTGTCGCGGTCGTCATATGGGTCCGCATCCGCCGGGATGAACGGAATGTCGGGATCAGTGCCGGTGTAGCCCGGGAAGCCGCGGTCGGGCAGCGGGATGCCGCTGTCCTTGGAGGTGTCGATCACATCATCGCCGTCGCCGCCCTCGACCGAGTCGGAACCGTCGCCGCCGTCGATGGTGTCATCACCCCCGCCGCCAAGAATGGTGTCGTCTCCCTCGCCGCCGGTCAGGCTGTCATCGCCCGGTACAACCGGGTCCTGCGGGTCGGAGGAATAGTCGAAATGGGCATTGTCGAGCGTCGTGCCCGAGGTGCCGAGGTCAACGATCAGCTTGACGTCGTTGAAGTCCCTGTCGCCCAGGTTGCGAATGTCCTCAAAGCCCAGCTGGACAGAACCGTCCGGGAATTCAAAGATCCCCTTGGTGTGGTCCAGCCCGTCCGGGTTCAGGTCCGCGTTCGCACCATAGCCGGAAGAGAAAAAGGTGCCCTGCGGGCTGACAATGCCGACGCCGACAAAGGCGCCTTCGGGCGCATCATAGGTAAAGGTTTCACCGGCATCCGCATTGGCATTCTGCGACAGCACCACAATATCGCTGATCTCGCCGGTGGACGGGTCGATGGTGTAGGCAAAGACCTTGTTCTGGAATGCTGCACTGGTCGACGAAATGGTGATCTTGACAGGTTCATTTGCGCCGGAAACGCCATCGCCCAGGATCAGATCATCGCCGCTGCCGCCATCAACAGTATCATCTCCGGAGCCGGCATAGATGCTGTCGTTGCCGCTGCCTGCGATGATGACATCATCATCCGGCCCCGCCGCCGGATCAGTGGCATCGGCGTTATCAACCATGTCGCCTTCCGGATCGCCGGTGTAGGCCGCATTGATCAGGTCATCCCCCGAGGTGCCCTCAACAATTCCGTTCAAGGCCGCATTCGGCATATCGGTACCCTTCGCCATCACTCTCTCCTCACCGGTCTGGCCCCAAGCCCATCGTTCGGGCCAGCCGGACAGCCGCACAGCCATGCGGAACTCCGCAGTCAAAACACCAGCCCAAGCGGAGAGGGCCAGAACGCGCAAACGTTCTGGAGTGCACGCCGGAACAGCGCGCAGCCGATAAGCAAAAACTCTCGGATCAGTGATGTGCAGGCATCACCAGCACAGGGACTTAAACTAAATTTTAGCAGTCCGCCACAATCCAGCAGCTCGCAGAACTCGCCCCCCCAATGGGCTAGAACATGCATACGTTAGGTGCCCCCGGCCACAAAGCCAAAAAATTGCCTAAAAATCCCCTCATTGCGCCATCCAGGCCAAGCAGGAGGGCATAAACCGGTGCTGGATTATGCTGATTGTTTCGAAAACCTGATACAATCAGCAGTCCGAGCTTGCACATCCCGCACAAACTTCCCGCATTTGTTGCTCGAAGGGCCGGAATTGTCGCCAGATCCGAAACAGGGGTAAAATGCGGCGATACTGCCGCCATTCCGCTCCCCCCATAAGCTGCCCTAAGGGAAATGGCGTGGATTTGATTTCAATCCTTGCCGTTTGCAAAGTTTGTTTCTCAATGCGGCGGGAATGCCGGACACGTCTTTCGAATCAAACTGCCTATGCGGAAGGTCAGCGCAACCGTGCGGGAAAGTAAATAACGCTGAAGAGTTTATTCAATCCGCCGGCATCTGTCCGCTGACAGGCTTGCGCTTGATGCAATACCCGCCGCCGCAACGCGTTCTTCTCTGCCTGCTTGGCCACGCCTGAAGCAATTGATGTTCGTCGGCAATATGGGTTATGGCGGAGAGACAGGGATTCGAACCCTGGAGACGGTTTCCCGCCTACACACTTTCCAGGCGTGCGCCTTCGACCACTCGGCCACCTCTCCGTGAGGGGGCTTTTGAAGGATCACAGGGGGAAATGCAAGGGCCGAAATGGCAAAAAAGCACTCCGGCCCGCATTCTTTTTCAAGTCTCCAGATGGAGATAGACGCGGCGGTTCTGCTTGCCCTTTTTCTCCACCTTGCCAAGGCGGATTCTGCCGATTTCAGCGGTGCGTTTGACATGGGTGCCGCCGCAGGGCTGCAGATCAATCTGCTCGTCAGCGGTGCCGATGCGGACAAGGCGCACATGCCCTGCCCCGCGCGGCGGCGAGACGGACATGGTTTTCACCAGCTGCGGATTAGCGTCGAGTTCGGCATCGGTGATCCAGTCCTCTGTCACCTCCAGATCGCGGTCGATCAGTGCCTGCAACTGGTCCTGCAGCGCCTGTTTATCCTGAGGGGCCTCAGGCATGTTGAAATCCAGACGCCCTTTTTCCGCGCTGATCGAGCCGCCGGTCACCTCCAGCGGGACCACCACCGACAGCAGGTGCAGCGCGGTGTGGACCCGCATATGGCCATAGCGGCGGTCCCAGTCGAGCACCTGGGTGACCGTAGTGCCCTCGTCAGGCAATTGCTCCCCTTCATGCGGCACCAGCACAATTGCATCGCCCTCACCCTTGACAGTGGTGGCAATGGTGCATTGACCGCCGCCCCACAGCAGCTGGCCGCTGTCGCCGGGCTGGCCGCCGCCGGTGGCATAAAACAGGCTGCGGTCCAGAATGATCCCGCCCTGGTCCGTATGGGCCAGCACCCGTGCGTCGGTCATCCGCGCATAGGCGTCCTTGAGGAACAGTTTCTCACTTGTCGGCATCGGCATCTCCATCTGAATCAGCGTCGTCACCCGCATCCTGCTGCAGATCGTCCAGGTCCGGTTTCAGCGGCGCAGGCGCCGCGGCTGGCTGCGCTGAAGAAGTTGGTTTCGATGGCGTCAGTGCCTCGGGGTTACGGATCCAAATGTCGCGCTGCATGAAGGGGATTTCGATCCCTTCCTCGTCGAACCGTTTGGAAATCTCATAATTCATGTCGGATTTCACCGACAGAACCCAGTTCACATCGCGCAGGATTGCCCGGATCTCAAAATCCAGGCTGTCCGCACCAAAGCCCTGGAACACCACGCTGGGCGCCGGGTTGAGCAGCACCATCGGATGCGCCTTGGCGACCTCGCTCAGGATCGCCTCGACCTTGCGCGGATCGGTGCCATAGGCGACACCCACCGGCACAATCACCCGGCCCACGGTGTTGCCGCGGGTGTAGTTGGTGACGGTGCCCGAGATCAGGTCCGAGTTCGGCACGATCACGTCGGAACGGTCGAAAGTCTCGATCCGGGTGGAGCGGACGGAAATGTCGCGCACATAGCCCATCAGCCCGCCGACCTCGATCCAATCGCCCTTGGAGATCGGGCGCTCGATCAGCAGGATGATGCCGGAAACGAAGTTCGACACAATGGTCTGCAACCCGAAACCGATGCCAACCGACAGCGCACCTGCAACGATGGCAAGCGACGACAGGTCCAGCCCGGCCATCGAGATGGCGATGACCGCTGACAGGAAGATGCCGACATAGCCAAGGCCGGAGGTGATCGCGTTCTGGCCGCCCGGGTCGATCTTGGTCTTGGGCAGCAGCGAGTTGCGCAAAGAGCCCTGGACCAGCCGGGTCAGCGCGTAGCCCACGGCAAAGACCACTGCGAAGGTCAGGAAGGCGGTTGGCGAAATCCGTGTATCGCCGATCTGGAAACCTTCGAGGAACTGCGACCACAGCTCTGTCAGGTCTGCGATCCGCGCGCCCCAGATCAGCGCCAGCAGCGGCAAAGCCAGAGCGGCGAGCACAAAGCCGATCATCACCGCAAACAGGGATTCCCGCGCTTCGGACCCTCTGCCGGAAAGCCAGCCGTACAGGTCGCCCAGGAAGCGCTGCAGCACCATCAGGGCGGCCAGCAGCGCCAGGGTGGAAACCGCGGGGTAAATCAGCGCCTCGGCCGCGTTGACATAGCCAAAGGCTGCCAGCACCGGGGACACAAACCCGAGCAGATAGGTGGCACGGCGCACCAGATTCATGATCCGGTTGGCACCGGCAGCAATGGCGCCGTCGTCTTCGGTCTCATCGCCGCTTTGCTGCTGGCGGCGCTTGGCGCCGATCCGGTGCAGGCGCAAAAGTACCAGTGCCGCCCCCATAATCAGCGGGAAGCTGGCCACCGCATGGGCCTCAGCCGGGATGCTATCGATGTTTTCCAGCTGGGTCAGCGCGTCTTGCAGCACCAGGATCACCGCCAGGATGTCAACCATCAGGCGGGTCTCGTTGAGACGCCCCTCCTGCACTGGAACCAGATCGTTTTCAAGGCGGCTGGAAAACAGCTGGTTGCCCAGCCAGTGAAAGGACAGAAGCAGCAGCGCCCAGCCGGGCACATAGTCCAGCAGGATCGAGCCGCGAATGCCGAGCACCCCGGACAGGTCCACAGCTGCGGTCAGGCAGATGATGCCGATAAAGGGCAGGATCACTTCCAGCAGCGACACCACAAAGCCCCAGACACCGCGGCCCGAGCTGCCGAACTGGCGCAGATAGTCGCCCGCCGCATGGGCCCAGGGCCGGCCGCGCAGCACCAGCAGCGCCGCGATCAGCAGCAGCAGCAGCAGTGCCGGCAGGCTGTTTTGAACCCGCTCAGCCGTGGTGGCGCTGCCCACCCTGGAAGCGGTCTCGTTCCACAGGGAGCTGCCGGAGCGGGTCAGAGAGCGCAATGCCCCTGCCCAGTTTTCCGGGTTGAACGGCGAGGGCCCGCGCTCCAGCAGCCTGCGGGTGCGGCGTTCGCGGATGATCTTGTCAATCTCGGCGATCAGCCCGTTCGCACGGCTGTAGGCCTCTTCCGACACAATGCGCGGAACTTTCAGGTCCTTCAGCTGCTGTTCCAGCGAGCGGCGCAGCTGGGCGATATCCTCGGGCTCGCTCTCGCCCTCGCCGGGGGCCGGGCCGAGGGCGCCAAGCTGGCCTTCGAGCGTCTGGATACGATCGCCGTTGCCAGTCCGCGCGTTCAGAAAATTCTGCCGGAAGGAGGTGAGCTCTTTGCGCAGCGCTTCCATAGCGGCGCTGGAGGCCCGTCTGGCGTCGATGACCTCCTCCGCGCGGTTGGCGGTCTTGAGCCAGTCCTGATAGATCGCCCGGGATTCAGCGCTCAGCTGAGCCAGGGCAGGCAAAGCGAGGCCGGCCACGATGGCCAGCCCCAGCAAAGCAGTCCGCAAAGCGGTTATGATAGGTGTCATACGTCCTCAAATACGCCTGGGATAGACGCGGGCGTATGGGTCATCCACTCCGGCACCGGCAGGTTCTTCTCCCGCAGGAAATCCGGATTGAACAGCTTGGACTGGTAGCGGGTGCCATAGTCGCACAGAACGGTGACGATGGTTTTACCCGGCCCCATCTCCTTGGCCATACGCACAGCGCCGGCAATGTTGATACCGGAAGAGCCGCCCAGCACCAGGCCTTCCTCGTGCAGCAGGTCAAAGACATAAGGCACCGCCTCAGCGTCCGGCACCTGGTAGCTGAAGTCAGGCGTGAAGCCTTCCAGATTCTTGGTGATCCGGCCCTGGCCGATGCCTTCGGTGATCGAACTGCCTTCGGAGGCCAGTTCACCGGTGGTGTAGAAGGAATAGAGCGCCGCGCCCAGCGGATCGGCCAGACCGATCTTGACGCCCTTGGGCTGCAGCGCATCCGCCACCCCTGCCAATGTGCCGCCGGAGCCGACCGCACAGACAAAGCCGTCCACCTTGCCGCCGGTCTGTTCCCAGATTTCCGGGCCGGTGGTTTCCACATGGGCCTGACGGTTGGCCACGTTGTCGAACTGGTTGGCCCAGATCGCGCCGTTCGGTTCCGTCTTGGCCAGTTTTTCCGCCAGACGCTGGGAATAGCGCACATAGTTGTTGGGATTGCGGTACGGGGCCGCGGGCACCTGGACCAGCTGGGCGCCGGCCAGACGCAGCATGTCCTTTTTCTCTTCCGACTGGGTTTCCGGGATTACAATCACCGTCTTGAAACCCATGGAGGCGCCGACCAGCGCCAGACCGATGCCGGTGTTGCCGGCCGTGCCTTCGACGATGGTGCCGCCGGGCTTCAGCTCACCGCGGGCGACGGCATCTTTGATGATGTACAACGCCGCACGGTCCTTGACCGACTGGCCCGGGTTCATGAATTCAGCCTTGCCCAGGATCTCGCAGCCGGTCTCTTCGCTGACGCGGTTCAGGCGGATAAGAGGAGTGTGGCCGATGGCATCAGCCAGATCGCGTGCAATGCGCATGGTATCCCTTTCGATCGTTCCCCCAAGGTGTAACTAAGCGCCCCGGCGTTCACAAGGCGCGAAGCGGTCAGGACGGTGCGTTGCGCAGCCGCTCACGGTGGCGTGACAGCCACAGTGCAGCAGTGACCAGCGGCATGTCCTGATAGATCTGCGCATCAACGCCCTGCATCAATTCGTCATAGCTAAGGACCTGGCTGCGGATATCCTCGCCCTCACCGGCAACACCGCCGCCGCCATTGACGTCAGAAAGGTCTGATATGCCGATGAAAACATGAATGAATTCCGCCAGCGCGCCGCTGGACGGATAAACCTGCGCAACCGGCTCCAGGCGCTGGACAGTGACGCCTGCCTCCTCTTGCGCCTCGCGGATCGCGGTGTCCTCGGGCGTCTCGCCGGGGTCGATCACGCCAGCGACCGGCTCCCACATCCAGGGGTGCGCCTCGCCCATGATAAAGGGCGGTGCGCGGAATTGCTCCACCAGCAGCACCTGATCGCGGACCGGATCATAGGGCAACAGCACCGCCGCATGGCCTGCCATCGCGGCAGAGCGTTCCATCACCGGGCTCATCGAACCGTCAAAGCGGCGGTACTGCAGCTGCATCTCTTCCATTGCGAAGAAATTCAGATAGGCGCGGTTGTGACTGTGCACGATCACGTCCCTGGAAAGGTCATGCACCCCGTCACCGGGCCGCGCCTGCGCTTCCAGCCAGGCGGCGGCGCGGCGGCGCACCGAAGGGAAACAGCGGGCCACTTCTTCGGCGGTCATGCGGCCATGATATGACATCACCTCTTCGGCGGCCCGCAAGGACAGCGCCCCCCATTTGCCCGCCCAGGCCGCAAGATCCCACGGCTCAGCGGTCTGCCAGAGGCCGGGTTCGGGAAAATAGACCTCAGCCGGGGCGGTGCTGCCATCCTCCTGCTGAACCGAAACCGGTTTCAGCGCATAGCCGAAACCGCCCTCGTAAAAGTTGAGCGCATCCAGATCTGCGGGGGACAGGTCCTGTACCAGAACGCCGTCAGCCGTGGCACCCTCGCGGGCTTCGATCGCCGGGAATGGCTGGCCAACCACCTGATAGACACCATGGCCGGACAATTTTGCACTCTGCGCCTTCAGCGCCGCGCCGCTGCGGCCCAGCACCAGTTCAAGCAAAGGGATATGGCGCAGCGTGCCAAAGAAAAAGAGATCAGCCACGGATTACAACCTGTTGTTAAGAAGACGTTTCAGCGCCAGCGGCGGGAGGCATTTTCGGTCGCAAGACCGGCAAAAACCCCGCCCACGGCCAATGGCACCAGCACTGTTGGCACAGCGATAACAAAGAAATAATCCAATGCAATCACAAAGATCTGGGACAGGGCCTCAAACGGGCCGCCATAGCGGTGGCGCATGGCCAGGCGGAACATTTCCCAGGTGCCTTGTATAAACAGCGCCCACAATACCATGACCACCATGCCCGTCAGGCCATTGTTTATGCCGGGGACCAGCCCGCGGCCTGCGCGTTTGCCCATGAAGATCCAGCCGCTCAGCAGCCCCAGCGCCACATTCACATGCACGAAATAGCCGAAATCGGTGCCCTCGGGCATCAGCGGCATCACCAGAAATGAGACAATAAAAGCCAATAAAGCCAAACAAAATGCAGCGGTCAGTCGGGCTCCGGTGGGCATAGGCGGTTACAATCCGTGCGGCCAGTTCAGTCAGCGATGTGCAACTGTAATCTGCGTCACGTCGCAATTGCCAGTCTTAAAGGCGGCTGCGCAGGAAGTGAGGTAAAAGTTCCACATTTTGCGGAAACGGTCATCAAATCCCATGCGGGCGATCTGATCCCAGCGGGCGTTGAAGGTGTCGTGCCAGCGCCGCAAAGTCTGGTCGTAGCTGTCGCCGAACTCAATCGAGCGGACAACGCCCAGACCTGCCTGTTCGACCTGATCGCGCAGGACATGCGGAGACGGCAGCATCCCGCCGGGGAAAATGTGTTTCTGGATGAAATCGACGCCTTTGCGGTAAATCTCCCAGCGCCGGTCGGCAACGGTGATGATCTGCAGCGTGGCCTTGCCGCCGGGTTTCAGCCGGTCGTGAACGGTGCTGAAATACGCGGGCCAGTATTTTTCGCCCACGGCCTCGAACATCTCGATCGAGGCGATGCCGTCGAATGTGCCGCGGCAGTCGCGGTAGTCTTGCAGGCGCAGGTCCACCAGATCGGAAAGACCTGCCTTTTCCATGCGTTGACGGGCAAAATTCAACTGCTCCTTACTGATCGTCAGCCCCGTGACTTTCAGCCCCCTTTGACCGGCTGCGTATTCGGCAAAGCCGCCCCAGCCGCAACCGATCTCCAGCACGTGGTCGCCGGGTTGCACCCCCATCTGGTCCACCATCGAGGCGTATTTGGCGGTTTGCGCTTTTTCCAGACTGTCCTGGCCGCTGCGGAACAGGGCGCTGGAATAGGTCATCGTGTCATCCAGCCACAGCCCGTAAAAATCATTGCCCAGATCGTAGTGGTAGGAGATGTTCTTTTGCGCCTGTTTGCGGTGATTGCGGTGCAGCCAAAAGCGGAAGCGTTCATAGGCACGTGCCAGGCCCTGGCCCGGGAAACCATCATAAACGGTGTTGGCCCCCATATGCACCAGATCCATAAAGGCCTGCAGGTCCGAGGTGCTCCACCAGCCTTCCAGATAGGCGTCGGCAAAGCCAAGATCGCCCTCGCGGATCAGCCGGGCGAAACAGTCGGGATTGCGGATGTGCAAGTCGGCAGCAGGTCCGGGATTGCGCCCGTTTGCGGAAAATATGCGCCCGTCCGGCAGGTGGATATCCAGCTGCCCGACCTCCATGGCCTTCACTTTGGCAAACACCGCAGCAAAGTAGCGCGGCAGGTTTTTCTGGCCCTCAACGGACGTGAGCTTCATTCGCTTCCCCCTGTGAGACACGGACTGGCTACAAGGAAAAAGCTAGGCCGCAGTGGGCCTTCCGGCAAGAAAACTATGCGTTAGCGGTTTTCACGGGCCCCGTGATAGGCCGTGAGCGCGCGGTCGCGGCCCTGTTTCAAACTAATCACCGGCTCGGCACGGGGGCTTCCGGGCGACAGGCCCCAGGACACGGGCGCCGCATCGAAGAAATTCAATGCGGTTTGCGGCGGGCCGTCCTGGCCTTCGGCGATCCAGCGGCCTGTGTAAGCGCCTAATGGGTCGAACTTTTCCAGCTGACCGCTGGGGTTGAAGACACGGAAGAAAGGAGCTGCATCAGGGCCGGAGCCTGCCACCCACTGCCAGCCCATGGCGTTGGATGCCGGGTCCCAGTCCACGAGCGTCTCCGCAAACCAGTCCATCCCGATTTTCCAATGCGTCATCAAATGCTTGGTGAGGAAACTTGCCACAATCATCCGAGCCCGGTTGTGCATCTTTCCGGTCGCATACAGCTCTCGCATGGCGGCATCAATGAAGTCATAACCTGTCTGGCCGCGCTGCCAGGCCAGGACCTGCGGGGTGATGTCCTGCGCCCAGGGAAAGGCCTGCCATTCGTCGCGCCAGCTGCTCGTCAGCATATGCGGCGAGTGGTACATCAGGTGATAGGCGAACTCGCGCCAGGCAACCTCTTTCAAAAAATGTTCCGCGCCCTGGCTGCCGCGCTCCATCGCCGCGCGGCCCAGGTGCCACATGCGGTGGGGGCTGATTTCCCCCCATGCAAGGTTTTCCGACAGGCCGGAGGTGGCGTCCTCGCCCGGAAAGTCGCGGCGCTCTTTATATACGTCCACGGTGTCTTCGAGGAATTCGTCCAGGCGGGTTAGCGCGGCGGCTTCGCCCACCCGGCAGTAGCGGGCCACCACATCCGCGCCGCGGCGCATGGCGGCGCCCATGTCCCAGGCAATGAGGTCTTCGCTGACGGGCCAGTTTTCCGGTGCCGGCAGCGTGGCGGGTGCCCGCAGCAGGCTGGTGACGCTGCGGCCCCGCACGGCCTTCCAGAACGGGGTGTAGACCTTGTACATGCCCCCGGTCTTGGTCTCGACCGTCCAGGGTTCAAACAACAGCCGGCCGCCGTGGGACCTGGCCGCGGTCCCCTGCGCCGAGAGCTGCTGTTTTACTTCGGTGTCGCGGGTAATGGCCTTTGGATCATAAAGGCGAGACCAATGCACGGCCCCTGCCCCGGTCTCCGCAACCAGCTGTCGCAAAACGTCCAGCGCCCTGCCCCGGCGCAGGATCAGGCGGGAGCCTGCCTTGGCCAGCTCCTGTGCGAAATGCTCCACCCCCAGCCCAAGGCGGAACTTTGGCGCGGCGCCCAGCGCCGCGTCCTGTTCGTCCAGGATATAGACGGGCAAGATAGCCCTATTGCTCGCAATAGCGGCAGTCAGGGCCGGGTTGTCACAAAGACGGAGATCCCGCCTGATCCACCAGATTACCGGGGAACTGTTGTTCATGCCGCTTTCCTAGTCCTGTCTGCGTTACAACACCCGGTCCAGGGTCTCGATCAATTTTGCGACCTCGGCCTGGGACGTGTAGTGGGTGAAGCTCATACGCAGCACGCCGTCGTTTGGATCAACCCCCATGGCAGAAAGCGCGCGCACCGCGTAGAAATCGCCGCCGCCGGCCATAATGCCATATTCCGACAGCGCCGCGGCAACCGGTTCAGCAGCGCGGTTCAGAGCGACGGCAACGGTGGGCGCGCGGGTTTCTGCAATCGAAGGCCCCAGCAGGCGCACATCGTTGCGATCCTTCAGCGCATCCAGCAGCGGCTGCAGCAGAGCAACCTCATGCGCGCGCATCAGGTCGTGGACAAAGGCACCGGTTTCGGCAGCAGTGCCTGCGTGACCGTGATGGGCCGCCAATGCCTCGAAATAATCCGCGATGCCGGCAGAGGCCGCCACCTGGGCATGGTCCGGGCCTGCCGGAGTGAAGCGTTTATAGAGCGTGTCCGCATTGAAGTAATGCGCCTGGTTCGGCAGCAGCGTGCCCAGCGCCTTGCGGATCACCATGACACCCTGGTGAGGACCGTAAGTTTTGTAGGCCGAGAACAGGTAGATATCGGCGCCCAGGTCATCCACATTCGGCAGCCCGTGCGGCGCATAAGAAACCCCATCGACACAGACAAAGGCGCCGGCCGCATGGGCCATGGCGGTGATCTCGGGCACCGGGTTGATTTCGCCCACCACGTTGGAACAATGGGGGAAACAGACCAGGCGGACGTTTTCATCCAACAGGGTTTCCAGTTGGGCTGCGTCCAGATGGCCGGTCTGCGGATCTACCTGCCATTCGCGGATCTCGATGCCTTCCTCGGCCAGGCGCCGCCAGGGGCCGGTGTTGGCTTCGTGGTCCTGGCTGGTGACGATGATCGCCTCACCGGGCTTCATGAATTTGCGGAACGCCTGCGCCAGAACATAGGTGTTCTGGGTGGTCGAGGGGCCAAAGCTCAGCTCTTCGGTTGCCACGCCCATCAGCGCTGCCAAACGGGCGCGGGCTTCGTCCATTTCGGCGCCGCCCAAGCGGGAGGCTTCATAAGGCGCATAGGGCTGCACCTTGCGCTGAGTGTAGAAACGGGTCAGCCGGTCAATCACCTGGCGGCAAGTGTAGGAGCCGCCCGCGTTTTCAAAAAAAGCCTGGTTCTGAAGGCTGGGTTCGGCAAAGGCCGGGAACTGGGTCCGGACAAAATCAATATCCAATGCGGTCATTTCTCTTTCCTCTTTCGCCTTGCTGTCCTGTTGCACACCGCAGTTGGCTGCGGTTCCGGCAAGGCCATGCTCCCGCACAAGGATTGAGGGAACACACACAGCCCTGCAAGCCGGAATTTCGGATCGGGACGGCAGGTAAGAAAATCAATTGCACCGGAGGCTCCAGACAGGAAGCTGATGCCAGAAACTGGCAGGAGCACCTGTCATGCTGACCACAGGCAAACACGGAGGATTTGATATGGCCTATACCCCCAAGGATTTCCTGGTCTGGGGCGAGCTGCCCGTCAGCGACTTGGACGCGGCAGTGACGTTTTATTCCAAGGTGACCGGTGCCGATTTGAGCATCGACACCAGCGGTCCCAACCCGATGGCAATGTTCAAGCCTGCGGATCAGGCAACCGGCGTTGCTCTGCATCTGTATCCCGGCAAACCGGCAGCCGACGGACGCGGACCGACATTGCATCTGACCGCTGAGGGCGAATTGGAAGATGTGATGGAGAGGGTCACGGATGCCGGCGGCAAAGTGGTCTCCCCCACTATCGAGATCCCGCCCGGACGGTTCTTCTATGCCACCGACCCGGATGGGAACTCGGTGGGTTTCTTCAAATACAATAACTGACACGCAAAGAAGGCCCCGGGAAAGCTCCGGGGCCTTTCGTTTGTCCCGGACGCACCCTAGCGCGCTTCGGTCTGCAGCCCGCGGAAAATTGCCCAGCACATCGTCAGCAGCACCACGGTAAAGGGCAGACCGGTGGATATCACCATGGCCTGCAACGCCCCCAGACCGCCGCCCAGCAGCAGCACGATAGCCACAGCGCCCTCGAAGATGCACCAGAACACCCGTTGCGGCACTGGTGCATCCACCTTGCCGCCTGCCGTGATAGTATCAATCACCAGCGAACCGGAGTCCGACGAGGTGACAAAGAACACGACCACCAGAACAATCCCGACAAAGGAGGTGATGCCTGCCAATGGCAGCTCTCCCAGCATCTTGAACAGTTTCAGTTCCAGTGCTGCGTCCTGCGCGCCGGTGAAACCCTCTGTAACCACCTGATGGATTGCGGTGCCGCCAAAAACGCTCATCCATAGCACGCAGACCATGCTTGGGATCAGCAACACGCAGATGATGAACTCGCGCACACTGCGGCCGCGGCTGACCCGGGCAATGAACATGCCGACAAAAGGCGACCAACTGATCCACCAGGCCCAGTAAAAGGCGGTCCAGCCCTGGCTGTAGTTCACATCTTCGCGCCCGAAGGGATTGGACAGCGCAGGCAGGTATTCCACATAGGCCGCCAGGCTGGAGAGGAAGCCTGTCAGGATAGCTACCGTCGGGCCGGCCAGCAGCACAAAGATAAGCAGCACAAAGGCCAGTCCCATGTTTATCTCTGACAACACCTTGACGCCGCCATCCAGGCCGCGCAGCACCGAGATCAGCGCCACCGCGGTAATTGCGGAAATCAGGATCACCTCGGTTGCGGCACCAACCGGTACGCCAAACAGTTCGTTCAGGCCGGCGTTGGCCTGGGTTGCTCCGAACCCCAGCGAAGTGGCAAGACCGAACAGGGTCGCAAAAACCGCCAGGATGTCGATGATATGACCGGTCCAGCCCCAGACCCGCTCGCCGAAGATCGGGTAGAAGGCTGAGCGGATGGTAAGCGGCAGCCCTTTGTTATAGGTGAACAGCGCCAATGCCAGCGCGACGATGGCGTAGATCGCCCAGGGGTGCAGCCCCCAGTGGAAAATGGTCGCTGCCATGCCCAGGCGCACCGCTTCGGCCTGATCCCCGGCTGCAGCCCCCAGCGGAGCCCAGTCGGTACGTGCGCTGCCGCCCTCCGGCACGGTTGTGCCGCCAAAGGCGGTGGAGAAATGGCTCATCGGTTCGCTGACGCCATAGAACATCAGGCCGATGCCCATGCCCGCGGCGAACAGCATCGCAAACCATCCCGCATAGCCGTAATCCGGCGTCGCCTCATTGCCGCCCAGACGCACGCTGCCCCAGGGGGAAACAATCAGGAACAGACAGAACAAGACAAAAAAATCTGCTGCCCCGAAGAAGAACCAGTCAAAATTGCTGGTGACTGCCGGGCGCAGCCAGTTGAAGAATGTTTCCGCCTGCTCCGGGAGCGCCAGCGCGTAGAACACAAACGCAACGATCACGAGCCCGGAGACCAGGAACACCGGGTTGTGGATGTCGATCCCGAACGGGCCGATCCGGGTTTCGATATTGTCCTGTCCGATCTCATATTCGGTATCGATGATATCCGATTCGCCTTCCGGGGCGGGGATACCCTGATTTGTGGTTTCGTCAGCCATTGCGGCCTCCTTCGCTGTAAACTGCGTTTGCGCGTTCTCAAAGGGTCCGGCTGGCCAGCCTTCCCGTGCCGCTGGATCTGAAACAGGCGCTGCTGCCGCCTGCGTTGCCTGGCTCAGGCAACCGGCACAGGCCTGCCCCGAGGGCACCGTGAATTTGCAAATCACGGCCTCCCTCCTTCTGTAACAATGCTAGGCGTCCCCGGTGCAAAAAGCCAGAACCCCCCTGCTGCAGAGGAACCGCAGAGATGCCCATCGCGGCCGCCGTGGAGCGGCTCCTTGAAACGATAAACGCGCGGCGATGGCCGCGCGTTTACAGTCCGGGCCTGACGCTGTGGAATGTCAGCCGTTCACATCGACCACAACACGCCCCTTAACTTGCCCCTTGAGGATATCCGCCCCCAGCTGCGGCAGGTCGCTAAGCGCCGCGGGATGGATCATCGCCTCCAGCTTGTCCATCGGCAGATCCTTGGCGACCCGCTCCCAGGCACGCAGCCGGTTGTCATAAGGCTGCATGACTGAATCGATGCCCAAAAGATTCACACCGCGCAGCAGGAACGGGATGACGGTTGCGGGCAGCCCAGCGCCGCCCGCCAGGCCGACAGCCGACACCGAGGCACCGTATTTCATCTGCCCCAGCACCCGTGCCAGCATGGCGCCGCCAACCGCATCGACGCAGCCCGCCCAGCTTTCGCTTTCCAGCGGGCGTTTGGTGGTCTCGTTGATCTCCTCACGGGGCACAATCTGGGTGGCACCGAGGGATTTCAAATAGTCAGCAGTTTCCGGACGGCCCGTGACGCCGGCCACCTCATGGCCCAGATTGGCCAGGATTGCGGTAGCAACAGAACCAACGCCGCCCGCAGCCCCGGTCACAAGAACGGGACCATGGCCCGGTTCCAGCCCGTGGTCTTCCAGCGCCATCACCGCCAGCATCGCGGTCAACCCGGCAGTGCCCACTGCCATCGCCTGACGGGTATCCAGTCCTTCCGGCAGCGGCACCAGCCAGTCGGCGCGCACATTGGCTTTCTGGGAATAGCCGCCCCAATGCGCCTCGCCCACGCGCCAGCCGGTCAGCACCACCTTGTCGCCGGGCTTGTAGCGGTCATCCGAGGACACCTCGACGGTGCCGGCAAAATCGATGCCCGGCACATGCGGGTATTTGCGCACCAGCCCGCCGCCCGGCCCGATGCACAGCCCGTCTTTGTAGTTCACGGTGGAGTATTCCACAGCAACGGTCACTTCCCCCTCGGGAAGGTCCTCCAAGCTCAGCTGCTGTACCGCGGCAGAGGTCTTGCCGCTGTCTTCGTCCTTGTTCACAACCAGTGCATTGAACATTTCACATTCCCTTTCCAAAAACCTAGCCAGATCCCATGTTCATCTGGCCAAAAATATCCCGGGGGAGCCGCGGCCTGCCGCGGCGGGGGCAGCGCCCCCGCTCCTACCGCCAGAACTTCTCCTGAACTGTTGCGGGCAGCATCCCTGCCGGGGTCTCCACTTCCATTACCGTGCCCGGCACCCAATGGGACCGGTCTACCATCCCAATCGCCGCATTCACTCCAAACTCCGGCGCATGAATGGCCGATCCCACCTGCCCCACCTGGCGGCCGTCTGCAATCAGCGGCCAAGCGTCCAGACAAGGCGGGATCTCTCCGCCGATTACCAGCGGGCGGATCTGGCGGGCAGGACCGTTTTCCGCCTGTTCTGCCAGTGCGGCCCTGCCGATGTAATCCTCGGGCGAATTGCAGAACTTGCCCAGCCCGCATTCATAGGGCGTGTTGCCGCGGTTCATGTCGTTGCCGTAACTCAGCAGCCCGCTTTCGATGCGTTCGATGGTGTTCGGGCAGCCTGCACGGACGTGCATGTCCTCTCCGGCCATAAACAAAGCATTCCACAGCGGCATGCCCAGATCCGCCCCTTCCACATAAATCTCAAACCCGCCCTGTTTCGACCAGCCGGAGCGCGCCACCACCAGCTCGACGCCCTGGAACGCAAGACGTTTGTAGCGGAAGAAGCGGATATCCCGCACCGCATCGCCAAACACCCGCGCCATCAGCACATCCGCCTTGGGTCCCTGCACAGCCAGCGGCGAGACGTCGGGTTCCACGATATCGACATCAAAACCCTTGGCAATTGCTATGCCCAGCACGAACTGCAGCAAGTCGCCATCAGCCAGCGACAGCCAATAGTGATCCGCGGCCAGTTTGACCGCCACCGGATCGTTCAGCATGCCGCCATTGTGGTCCACCGTCGGCACATAATAGCACTGATCGTCCGCCATCCGGTCCATGTCGCGCGGGCTGATCAGTTTCATCAGCCGCAGCGCGTCCGGTCCCTTGATGCTGACCTGCCGTTCGCAGGACACATCCCAGACCTGCACATGCTTCTTCAGGTGTGCGCAGTCGTATTCAAGACTTTCAAACACTGTCGCCAGCAGCATGTGGTTGTAGACAGTGTACCCCTTGACGCCTGCGGCCTCGACCCCTTGGGAAAAGGGTGTGCGCCGGATGCGGCGGGACGGAAAGATGTTCGCCAAACTCAAGTCTCCATATGAGCGTTACACAGTTCTGATGCATAGGACCCGCACCCGGCAGCCAGCTTGCTGCCCCGCGCGGGAGCAATTCTATTTGGAACCGGACCAGTCAATCGGGCAGATTTCAGCGGATTTGCCGCCAAAGTCCCATACCCGGCCATAATCGCGCACCCGCGATTTGAGGCCCGTTGCCGCGATGATGTCCGGCCCCATCCAGTATTTGGAATTGGTGATCATCACCGGGTGATCCTCTCTGGCACCTTCGATCATCTCGATTTCACCCTGGATTTTGCGGCCGATCTTGATCACCCGGCGCTTGCCGTCGCGTTCGATCAGCACCTGGGTGCGCTCGGCGCCGATGATTTCGCTTACCAGCATGGTGAACAGCCCGGTTGTGCCGCCCGCCTGGCCGCTGAAAATCTGCAGCAGGCCGTCATACGCTTTGTCAGAGGCGTTGTCGTCCACATAAGCCGCGACCTTCCAATTGCCTTCGCCCATGCGGCCGGGGATATCCACCAGCAGGCCGACATTCAGGCCCGCCAGGCTTTCGCCTTCGAAATGGCCTTCGTCGATGGCGATGCCCATCCAGGCGTGGCAATGGCCCTCGGTCGGCGGATGCGCGCCCAGTGATACCACGCAGGGGCAGAAGACTTCGCAAGAGCAGTTCAGGAACAGCTCACCCTTGACCGCCCAATCCGCGGGCGTGATCTGCGGACGCTGATAAGATGCCATTTAGTTATCCTCCAACAAGAACTGGATAGGCGATCACCGCGATCCCCCCGGCGATCAACGCGCCTCCCAGCGGCTTCATGATCAGGTGGCCGATCTGCGGAAGTTTTTCGAGCACCATGAAAAACGTGGCCAGCCCCATCCACAGCAGGCTCATAACGCCGCCGGCAAAACCAAGCGCCATGAAGCCCCAGCAACAGCCGGCGCAATAGGCCCCCAGGCCCGCGCCCATCCGCACCCCGCCGGCAAATCCGGTCTTCCAGCGGCTCAGGAAATAGGTCATCGGGCTATGGCAGACACCGTGGCACAGCTCCTTGGTGCGTGTGAACTGGAACAATCCGACCGCTATCAGCAGCCCGGCAGCAAAGTAGCGGGATTTGGCAACGCCCAGCATGTCGATCACGCCAGCAAACAGCAGCACCAGCTGCAGCCCTGCGATTGCGGCCGCGAACAGAACCCAGACCATCAGGTACCCCAGCAGCACCCCCAGCCAGCCGGCGCGGGAGCCGTTGGCGCTGGAGATCAGATCCTCATAGCTGCGCAGAGTTGGCACCATGGTCGGCAGCATCATCGCCGCCATCATGATCGCCCACATGGCAAAGACCGGGCCAAAGGCGGCCATCGGCATGTACATGTCCATGCGCGGATCCATGTTGCGCATTGCCTCAGCCATCGGGCCGGGACGGCCGATCAGATCCAGCCCCATGCCAGTGCTCATGGAATACATCATCCACCAGGACACCAGAATGGCGGTAAAGAACCCAAGCCACAGAACGTTGCGCATGGATGATCCGAGCATTGCTTTCTCCCGACTCACGCCTTACGTTTTAAATGTCAGACTTTTAAATGTCAGACAAATGATTTTTTGCCGGGGCACCTCCGGCGTAGCGCTGCGTCAGGGCTTTAGCATGAAGATTGACCCCAACAGTTCCGCCGATCTTTCGGTTCAGATAGCGCAGGCGATCAAGGATGCCATTATCTCGGGCGCGCTGATCGTGGACGAGCGGCTGCCGTCCGAAAGCGAACTGTCGGATCAATTTCAGGTCTCCCGGTCCACTGTGCGGGAAGCGCTGAAACGATTGGCTGCGCAGTCCTTGATCCGCACCCAGCGCGGCGCGTCCGGCGGGGCATTTGTCAACCGGTTGAGCTTTGAGGACGCCTATTCGCAGCAAATCACCACCTCGACCCTGCTGCTGAGTATGAACGCAGTGAGTTTTGATACCGCCTGCGAGGCGCGCTATGCGCTGGAGCGTGCCTGTGCGCCATTGTCGGCAGCGCGGCGCACAGCTGATCACCTGGCGACCATGCGGGCGGAGATCTTCCGCCAGGGCCAGCCCGGGCTGACCGATGTCGCCTTTTGCGCCTCAGACGTGGCGTTTCACCGGGCGCTGGTGGACGGGGCCGGCAATCCGGTGCTGTCCTACCAGCTGGCCGGTGCGGTTGAGGCGATGCAGCCCTTAATGAACATGATCACCTTTAGCGCACGGGACCGCGCGGTGATCACCAGCCTTCATGCCCGCATTGCCGACGCGATCGAGGGCGGTGACAGCCCGGCTGCCGTTTCCGGCCTGCAGGATCTTGAAACCGAGACCCGGAATCTGGCCGCAGATGTGTTTGCAGCGCGGGCAGCAGCGCGGTGATCACAGCCTGTTTGCCAAGATCCGAAGCAGCAGACCTGGCACAAATCCCGCCCGCGTGATTTTCGGCCTTTAACTTCCGTTGATACGCCCTTATATTCGGTCTGTTCCCTTGTGGAACTATGGACATAAACGCGCTCGCAATAAACGGATCGGACCCGGGGGCGGTACCCGGCGACTCCACCAAACATCCTTCATTTGGGGATCATGGGGTCGAAACAGGATCGACGGACGTCTAAAGGGGTTAGCTTTGTCTCGGCGGGGTGCCACCGTACCGGCCCAAAAAGTACAATTGCAAATGACAATCGTGCTCCGGCAATGGCAGTAGCAGCGTAAGCTGTTAATGTCGCCGAAACTAAGCCCTTGCGCCTAGCAGCGTAAGGCGGGGTTCGCAGGTACCTGGCAACAGAAACCTGCACTTTCCGCTCAGAAACTATAGTGCTGTCACGTCAAGCTGGCGGAAATCATCGCAATTTCCGGTTCAATTCTGCTTGCCGCAGCTGTACTTGAGATACCTGAACCGAAGCCGGTCAGCGGACAGCCCGCCCTTGCCGCCGTCTGCCCGGCCAGTAACGCACCCAGGATCAATATGTCCAAATCTATCAGCAAACCCGAGATTGCCACTGTGTCCCCGCGCAGGGCGGAGCCTGCAGCCGGCCAGCTGCAAAAGAATGCGGAACACAGCACTGCCATGGCGGCCCCGTATGATCCCGCAAACCCGGCCGGCATGCCTTTGACCCGGTTGCTGCATTACTGGTTTGATGAGGTTTGGTGCAAAGGGAATATGGACGCCGTTGCCGAGGTGATGACCCCGGGCACGTTGATTTCCGGCGCAGTCTCGGCGCTGGCGGAACCGGAATGCGACTATGGCGAAGTGGTCGCAGCGCTGCGCAATCTGCTGGGACCTGTATCGGTCACGCTCACCCATGCAATGGAAACCGCAGACTGGGTGTCGGCCCGGTTGCTGGCCAGTACCAGCGACCCCAGAACGGGTGCGCCTTTTCAGATCACCGGCCAGATAATGGCACGGGTGGAGGATGGCAAGATAGCCGAACTGCACTCCAACATGGATTACTTCCGGATGTTTGAGAAACTAGGCCAGCTGCCGCCCGACGCCCTCGCGGTTTGCATGACTGGCGAACGGTTGAGGTGACGGTGCATTGCCCGCCCGGTGCGACCTTGACAAAGCTGCGGTAAATGCGGTTTTAAGGATGCATGGGGACAACCGCGAACGCCCCGTGAGGCGACAAGCCCAAGGTTCGCATGTTAACCTTGCTCGCGAGGAGACATGCTCATGGCTGCCCCGAATGAAATCACCCCTGCCCAGCTCTTGCGTCTGATCGGCACACCGGCCGCTCCGGTTCTGGTCGATATCTGCATTGACGAGGACTTTGCCGCCGACCCCTTTCTGATCCCCGGATCCTTCCGCCATCCCCATCGGGACATCAACGGCCTCAAGACCCGGCTTGGCGGGCGGCGTTGCGTGGTGATCTGCCAGAAGGGCATCAAACTGTCGCAAGGCCTGGCCGCCTGGCTGCGCAACGACGGGATTGAGGCGGAATACCTGCAAGGCGGCATGTTTGCCTGGCGCAGCCTGAAAGACGCGCCGCGGATCCCGGCCGGCGCCCTGCCCGCCCCGGCAGGCGGCAGCACCCTGTGGGTAACCCGCCACCGCCCCAAGATCGACCGCATCGCCTGCCCCTGGCTGATCCGCCGCTTCGTGGATCCGGATGCACGCCTTCTGTTCGTCTCGCCGTCCGAGGTGGCCGGTGTTGCAGACCGGTTTGGTGCCACGCCGTTTGACGTCGAGGATGTGTTCTGGTCGCACCGCGGGCCGTTGTGCACCTTTGACACCATGCTGGACGAGTTCGGTCTCAGGACCCCGGCGCTTGACAGGTTGTCCCTGGTTGTGAGAGGCGCCGATACAAACCGGCACGATCTGGCACCTGAGGCAGCCGGACTTCTGGCGCTCTCGGTCGGGCTGTCGCGCCAGTTTAAGGACGACCATCAACAGCTTGAGGCAGGCATGACCCTTTATGATGCGCTTTACCGCTGGGCCCGCGACGGCCAGAGTGAAGGCCACGACTGGCCTGCGGACCGCAAGGCATGAACCACCCCGGCTGGACGGAGATGTTCCGTGTCTTCGGGCGCATCGGGGTGCTGAGCTTTGGCGGCCCCGCGGCGCAGATTTCGGTGATGCACAAGGAGCTGGTTGAGGACCGGCCTTGGCTAAGCGAGGAGAGCTTTCTGCGGGGACTGTCCTTTTGCATGCTGCTGCCGGGACCGGAGGCCATGCAGTTGGCCACCTATACCGGCTGGCGGATGCGCGGCACCGCGGGCGGGCTGCTGGCGGGGCTTCTGTTTGTGCTGCCCGGTGCGGCTGTCATTGCGGCGCTGGTCTGGCTTTATGCGCAATACGGCACCCTGCCCGTAGTGCAATCAGCGTTTCTGGGGGTCAAGGCGGCAGTGGTTGTCATTATCCTGCAGGCGCTGCGGCGGCTGGCTGGCAAGGCTCTGAACCATCCGCTGGACTGGGCACTGGCAGGGTTTGGCTTTGCCGCTCTGTTCCTGCTGAACCTGCCGTTTCCGCTGGTGGTGCTCGCCGCCGCCTGCATTGGCTTGCTGCGCAAAGACGTCAGCCCCGGAGACCCCGCACAGCACGCGCCAGCCCGCAACGGCAGCACCCTGCGCACCATTGCGGCCTGGGGCGGGTTGTGGCTGCTGCCGCTGATTGCCCTGTCGCTGTCCGGAGCGGGTTTCCTGGCGGACATCGGCTGGTTCTTTTCCAAACTCGCCGTTGTGACTTTTGGCGGTGCCTATGCGGTGCTGGCCTATATCAGCCAGACTGTGGTGAGCCAATTCGGCTGGATCACCGCCGGGCAGATGATTGATGCCTTGGGTCTGGCCGAAACAACCCCTGGCCCGCTGATCCTGGTCACCCAGTTTGTCGCCATGCTGTCGGGCCTGACGAAGGGCGGTTTCGGGCTGTTTCTGGCCGCCGGCGCGGTGGCGCTTTGGGCAACCTTCATGCCCTGCTTCCTGTGGATCTTCGCCGCCGCGCCTTATGTGGAGCGCATCGCCGCGCATCCGCGGCTTGGCATGGCGCTGAAGGCGGTAACGGCCACGGTTGCCGGTGTCATTCTGAACCTGTCAGTGTGGTTCATGATGCATGTGGCCTTTGCGGGAACGCAGGTGTTTGAGGCCGGCATTCTGCACATGCCTGTCCCGGTCTGGAGCAGCATGAACAGCTCCGCGGTTCTGCTGGTTCTGCTGGCGCCGCTTGCCGCCTGGATCGTTCGCGGCAATATGCTGCTGCTGCTGGCGGTGATGGCGGCAGCCGGCCTGGCCATTGCGGAATTCCCGTTTGCAATCAGCTGACTGCCAATGCCTGCAAAGGACCGTCCGCCGCAATAAATTTTCCTTCCGCGAAAAGGCTGCCCTTTTGTTTCCGCCAGAATCTCCTATGCTGGGAACAAATGAACAAAGGGTGACTGCATGTCCCGTGAAATCGACTATGGCAACCTGATGCACTCTGCCATGCGCGGCCTGATCCGGACCGTGCTGCAGGATATCTCTGACAATGGCTTGCCTGGTAACCACCACTTTTTCATCACCTTCGACACAGCCCACCCGGATGTGGAGCTGGCCGATTGGCTGTCCGACCGGTATCCCGGTGAAATGACCGTCGTCATGCAGCATTGGTTCGACAATCTGACCGTGGATGAAGACGGCTTTGCGGTCACACTGAATTTCGGCGATTCCCCGGAACCGCTCTATATCCCCTATGACGCAATCCGCACCTTTGTGGACCCATCTGTGGAATTCGGACTGCGGTTCGAGTCCGCCGATGAAGAGCCGGAGGGCTATTCTGCGGTGACGGATCCCGCCGAGGAACCGGACGACGCTGAAGAGCACGAGGAAGACAAGAAAGACGCGGATGTCGTGTCGCTGGACAGCTTCCGTAAATAAACAACGCTGCACATAAACGCAGTATCGGGCAGCCTGACCGGCTGCCTTTTTCATGCCCGGCTTACCCCTTGGCCTATTGCTTGGCCAGGAAGGTTTCCAATCTCCGGCGCGGCGCGCCATTCAGGCGCGAGATATAGACCAAGTCCAGCCCGCCCTCGGCGAGGGTCCGGTCATATTGCTGCATTTCGTAGTCGCCGTTCGGATGAATAAACAGTGAAAAGACCGTCAGCGTTTCGCCAGTCAGGCGCCCCCAGACGAAGGGCTCGCCTTCCATCGGGTTCAGCGGCACCGCATGACCAAACACATTGCGTGTCATCGCTGCAGAGTAGACGCCTTTGCGCCCGCTATGCTGAAACTCGATTTCATAGGTCTTGGTCTTCTTCCGGCCGTCATCCTTTTCCGTGGTCGAGGTCCATTTGATGGTGAACCCTTTCTTCATTTCACGGATGATGACGCTCATATCCCGGGGATCGGTGTCGCCATCAGCCTTGACGACATCGACACTGCCTGAATATTCGCCGGTAAACTGCGAAATTCCGGCGGCCATCCCCTGCACGGCGCCGGTCAGAAGCATACAAGCTGCCAAAGCAAGCGCAGCCAGGGATCTGAACGACACAACAGCACACAGACGGATTGGCATGTTCTTTTCCTTTCCGGATACAAAAATTGCCCGTCTCCCGCCCGGCCCGCTCACTCTAAGCATAGCATGGTTTGAGGCAATGGCATGGAATGGATTGCGCCAATTCGACACTATACCTTACCTGCCATTTGGCTATGCTGCGCGCAACTGGCCAATTGCGCCGCAGCGGTGCGCAGGCTAAACGGCATACAACCGCATACCCAACGGAGAGAAGACGGATGTCCGAAACCCGCACCGAAACCGACAGCTTTGGCCCGCTTGAGGTCCCCGCAGGCAAGTACTGGGGCGCGCAGACCCAGCGTTCAATCATGAACTTCCCGATCGGCTGGGAGAAACAGCCCGTCGCCATTGTGCGCGCGCTTGGGGTGATCAAGCAGGCCTGCGCCATGGCCAACAAGGCCTCGGGCAAGCTGGACGCTCGGATCGGCGATGCAGTTATTCAGGCCGCCGGCGAAGTGGTCGCGGGCAAGTTCGACGACAACTTCCCGCTGGTGGTCTGGCAGACCGGCTCCGGCACCCAGTCCAACATGAACTCCAACGAAGTGATCGCCAACCGCGCGATTGAGATCCTGGGCGGCACCATTGGCTCCAAGGATCCGGTGCACCCGAACGATCACTGCAACATGGGGCAGTCGTCAAACGACACCTTCCCCACCGCAATGCATATCGCCACCGCAATGTCGGTGCGCGACGTGCTGGTGCCGGGCCTGACCAAGCTGGCCGAGGGGCTGGAAGCCAAGGCGGATGCGTTTAAAGACATCATCAAGATCGGCCGCACCCATACCCAGGACGCCACCCCGCTGACGCTGGGGCAGGAGTTCGGCGGCTATGCGCATCAGATCCGCCAGGGTCTGGCGCGGGTCGAGGCGGCAATGCCCGGCATCTATGAGCTGGCGCAGGGCGGCACTGCTGTTGGCACCGGCCTCAACACCCAAAAGGGCTGGGGCGAGACCGTTGCAGCCAACATGGCGGAAATCACCGGCCTGCCCTTTGTCACCGCGCCGAACAAGTTTGAAGCACTCGCTGCCCATGACGCCATGGTGTTCCTGTCGGGCGCTTTGGCCACGATCGCGGGCAGCTGCTACAAGATCGCCAACGACATCCGCTTCCTCGGCTCCGGCCCGCGCTCCGGCCTGGGGGAGCTGATCCTGCCGGAGAATGAGCCGGGATCGTCGATCATGCCGGGCAAGGTGAACCCGACCCAGGCTGAGGCGCTGACCCAGGTGGCCGCCCATGTGATGGGCAACGACGCCGCGATCAAATTCGCAGGCAGCCAGGGCCATTTCGAACTGAACGTCTACAACCCGATGATGTCCTACAACCTGCTGCAATCCATCCAGCTCTTGGGCGATGCCGCGGACAGCTTCACCGAGCGGATGCTGAACGGCATTGAGGCCAACGAACCGCGCATCGACAAACTGATGAAAGAGTCGCTGATGCTGGTCACCGCGCTGGCACCGACCATCGGTTATGACAACGCCACCAAGGTTGCCAAGACCGCGCATAAGAACGGCACCACACTGAAAGAAGAGGCTGTCGCACTTGGCTTTGTCGACGAGGCGACCTTTGATGCCGTGGTCCGTCCCGAACAGATGATCGGGCCCAAGGACTGATGGCAGGATCCGGATCTGGCCCGGTTAACCTGAACCGGTACAGAAAGGAAAAAGTGCGGGCCGAGAAAAAGGCCCGCGCTGATCAGAACGCTGCAGCCTTCGGGCGGACCAAAGCAGAAAAGGAATTGGACAAGGCGCGTAATGCGCAAGACGTCCGGCGCCTGGACGACCATAAGCGCGACGAATGAACAGCCGCCCCAAGAAGCACTCTCTGACCTTGCACGGGCACCGCACCTCGGTGTCGCTGGAGGACGGATTCTGGGACGCCTTCCGCGAGATCGCCGCGCAGGACGGCCGTGCAATCAATGATTTAGCTGCCGAAATTGATGAAAACCGCGGCGAGGATTGCGGATTGGCGTCAGCGATCAGGCTGTTTGTGCTGCACCGGTTAAGGGCGCGTTAACCACGGTTTGACATCGTGCTGCTATGCCAGCGCCTGTTCCTCTCACCGCTGATGCCTGGATACAGCAGCTGTTCCGGTCCCAGGCTGCTGCAAGAGGCAGTGTTGTCCGCCGCCAGAAGAGCGACATTGAACGGCTGCTTGGCTGGGATCGCTTTCACTACGAACTTAAGCGCCGTGGATTTCGAGCCGTCGAAAACGCAGGCCAGGTTGTCATCTTCTGCAATCAGGACGCCGTGCGCATCATCCACTGATGCAAATTTCTTCGAAGAAATTTACCAAGAAAATTCGAATTTTCTTGGCTAGCGCCGCGCCAGCTGCAGCCAGATCCCATTCTTCGACCGCACCGTCAGATGCGCCACCGGCACCGGCGCCTGCTCCGCAGCCGGAACCACACGGAACGCGCGCAGGATCATCGACAGGATCAACGGTCCTTCCACCATGGCAAACCCTGCGCCGGTGCAAACACGTGCCCCCGCCGAAAAAGGGATGAATGCGTCCCGCTGGCACTGTTTGCCATTCTCCGTTTGCCAGCGGGAGGGATCAAACCCATCCGGGTTTTCCCACAGCCGCTCATGCCGGTGCAGATGCCAGGGACTGAGCACCATCTGCGCGCCCTTTGGCACGTCGCGATTACGGAACTGTTCCGGACAGGCTGCCTCGCGCACCATCATCGGCACCGGCGGATACAGCCGCAGGGTTTCGCGGAACACATCCCGGCTGACCTTCAGTTTTGAAACCGCGGCAAAGCTTTCATCCGCCAGCGCCTCGGCCTCAGCTGCCACCTTCTCCTGCCAATCAGGATAAAGCGCCATCAGATACAGCGCCCAGGCCAGTGCCGAGGCGCTCGTTTCATGGCCCGCAAGAAAGAAGATCGCAACCTGGTCCACCATTTCGGCGGTATCAAAAGTGCTGCCCGTTTCCGGGTCCCGGGTGGTCATGATCTTGGTGGCCAGGTCATCCGGCGCCGTGCCTTCCTTGATGGCATCCATTCGTTCCCGGGTCAGCTGTGCAATCAGTGCCCGGATCGCCTCTGCGTTCCGGCGGGTGCCGCGGCGGAACAACCGCGGCATCCAGCGCGGCAATGGCACAAAGGCCGCCAGGTTCAACAGCGGCTGACTGCGCTGGTAGTCCCGAAAACGGCTAAAGACCTGTCCTGCGACCTGATGTTCGATCGGGATCGAGAACAGCGTGCGAAAGATAACATCCGCCGCTGCGTGCGACGTTTCCTCCTCGATCTCGACAAGTCCTTGCCGCTCCTTCAGCCGTTCCACTGCAGCCTCTGCCGCGGCGCGCATCGCCGGATACGTGTCCTTCAGCCGTCCGCCTTCAAAGGCAGGGTCGATGATCCGCCGCTGCCGCTTCCAGGCCTCGCCGTTGGTCAGGAAAACGGAGTTCCCCAGCAAGGGCTTCAGCCCCTCGGCAATGCGGCCGGACTTTGGAAAGTCATCCGGACGTTCCTTCAGCAGCACTTTCACCAGCTCCGGCTGGTTGACCAGGAAGGAGCGGAAGAACGGCGTGCGGAACTCTGCCATCCAGGCGCGGTAAAGCCGCGCGGGCTGGGCCGACAGAATATCCTGGCGGAACAGTTTCACATAGCGCCACAGCGACACGCGGGCCGGGCGCGCGGGGGGTTTCGGCGGCAAGGCTTGTGTCATTCAGCGGCCACCGACGTGAACTTCGAAACGGCCGCATCAATACGGGACTGCGACGGTCTGCGGTCCTTGTAACGTTCCGCCAGCGTCAGCGGTCCGGCGGTGATGCGAAAGTAATCATAATCGCCAGGCTGGTCGAAGGCGCAGAGATACTGGAAGTGCAGCCTGAAAAACCGCCAGCGCAACTGCTGCCAGCGTTCCGGGCTGAGCGTCTGGGTGAAGGCGGCGGAAAACACCAGCGGCCAGCGCTTGCCCTCAACCGCGACGCCGCTGACCGACACCGGATCGCACAGTGCAAAAGCGCAGCCATCGCCTGGCGCAGTGACATCGACCCAGGCCAGTTCCTGCCGCTGGGACAGATACTGCAGATCTGCCCTTAAACGCTCCGCCCGCGGCAAAAAAGACACCATGGGCACGACCTGCCCCAAGGTCAGAAACCCCAGCGCCGGCCGGTTCTTTGGCAGACCCGCGCGGATCAGATCCGCCAGGACGGACACACCGACATGAGCGCCGGAGGAGTGACCCGCCACCAGCACCTCGTCCAGATCAGGATCTTGCAATGCGTCCGAAATCAGCGCGCAGAACTCGCGCATCCGCGCTTCCATTTCCGGCGGGATGGCACCGCGGGAGGCCGCGGAATGAGCATAATCGTGCATCAGGTAATAGGCGAAGAACTTGCCGTCCCGCTTTTTGAACCAGCGCAGCAGCGTGTAGCCGCAACCAAGACCCAAGGCCCAGCCAATGGCCAGCGCCATGGGGCTTGAAAGGCCGGCGGGAACGGCCGCCATCCCGAAGGCATGAGCAACACCCCACGCCAGCAGCAGCGCCAGAAACGCCTGCAGAAGCAGCATCCCCACCGGGTAAAGCGCGGCAATCACCGGCCCCTTGCGCAGCCGCATCAGCCGCCGCAGTGCGCCCGTGGAGATATAAATCCAGGCGGTGCGCAGCAGTTGCAAGTAGGTGCCGGGAATCGTTGCCTCCATGCTGCCGCGCACGATGTCGGACCAAACCAGCACCTCGATGTCCGCCTCGGTGCAAAGACCATCCATCTCTGACACGGCGTGCCAGCCATAGGGGCCTTTGGTTTGCTTGGGGGACAGTGACAGGCTGTAGCCGGAAATCCCGGCCTGCGCGGTGCCTTCCTTGCGGTACAGCTCGCGGTAGCGGCGCGGATGAATCGGATCATAGCCGGGTATGTAGAATACCCGCCGCTTGCGCACCTGCTGTTGACCGTGCTCCTGCTGTGTCACGCCCTGGCCTGCATCCTTGTTCTGCGGCCAGACTAGCAGTGCATTCCGGCAAGAGTAAGGCCAGGATTGGCAAAGAAAAAGGAGCCCGTAGGCCCCTCTGCATATCTCAGGCTCAGCCCAGCGTTGCCAGTGCCGGGAATGTTTCCAGCAGCCACCAGGAGAAGGTGGTAAACAACCCGGTGACCAGCATGATGCCGACACCCAGCAACAGCCCGCCCATCACTTTTTCAATCAGTCCCATGTGGCGCTTCATCTTGTTCATCAGCACCATGGAACGGGTGAGGAACATCGCCGCCAGCAGGAAGGGAATGCCCAGACCTGCGGCATAAACGCCGAGCAGGATTGTGCCACGGCTGACCGAAGCTTCCGAGGCTGCCAAAGACAGGATCGCGCCCAGCTGCGGCCCGATACAGGGCGTCCAGCCAAAGGCAAAAGCCAACCCCAGAACATAAGCCCCCAATGCGGAACCACCGGACTCGCCCGCCTCCATCCGCGCCTCGCGGTCCAGCAGCGGAATGCGGAACACAGACAGGAAATGCAGGCCGAATATGATCACGACCACACCTGAAACTTGGGCAAAAAGTTCCTGATTTTTCAGCACAAATGCACCAAATACCGAAGCTGTGAAGCCCAGCAGCAGAAATACCGTGGACAGTCCCATCACAAAGAACAGCGCAGCAATGACCGCCTTGCGCCGGGCTGCGCCGGTGCCTTGCATCTCGCCGATGGTCACACCGCTCATATAGGCCAGATACGGCGGCACGATCGGCAGAACGCAGGGCGACAGAAAACTGATCACGCCGCCTAGCAGCGCCACCAGCATGGCAGGGAGCAGCCCTGCGTCGATGATCTCGATTCCAAACATGTCCCAACACTTATGCGAGCAATGGACCAACGTCACGGGGCGGGCTGGTCACATCCTTGTGGACAGCATGAAACATCCCGCATATCTGAACACCATGACCGAGATCAAAGAGACATTGGACGCCATCGGGCTGCTGTGCCCCCTGCCCGTCCTGAAGGCCCGCAAGCGGTTGAAATCGCTGCAGCCCGGCCATGTGCTGCAACTGCTGGCGGATGATCCGGCAGCGGTGATTGACGTGCCGCATTTCTGCAATGAAGCGGGCCATGAGTTCCTCGGCCACAGCGACGGCGCAGGCCATCGGATTTTTCTGATCCGCAAAGGCAGCTAAGACCAAAGCTGCCATTGCGCCCGGTCCGGACGGCTCCGGAATTCGACACGAATTCCGGCTTGGAAAACACGTGTTTTCCGAGCCGTTTCCCGCGCCGGGAAACGCTATCCTGCGACCCAGCCGGCGGCATTGCCATTGCGAGCAGCGCCCTGAAAAGAGAAAGGCAGGCCCTTTGGCCTGCCTCTCCCGCTAAATTTCATTTCGCGATCAGCTGCCCACCGACCACCAGCCGCGGCGTTTCGGTTTGGGCGGAGCTGCCGGTTCCGGGTCAGCCGCGGCAACGGCCATTGCAGGTTCCGGCTGCTTGTTGTCCTCTTCCGAGGGCGCCTGCTCCGGCTGTGCAGCCTCTTCTGCAGCAGGCTGGTCTTCTACCGCCTCAGCAGCTGCGTCCGGTGCTGTTTCTATAGGCTCTTCCGCCGGTGCTGCTTCAGCTTCAACCGCAACCGGTTCTGCCGGGGCAGCCTCAACTTCCGCCGCATTGGCCTCTGCCGGAGCTGCAACGTCCGCTTCCGCAGCACTCTCCGCGACAGGCTCCGCATCAGCAGCAACAGCGGCTGGTGCGCTTACTGGCGCGTCTTCAGACGGTGCCTGCGCAACGGTCTCCGCTGCGGGGGCAACCCCAGCTTCAGCCGCGGCCGGGGCGTCTTGTGCCACTGCTTCGGCAGCCTCTGCGGAGGCAGGAGCCTCTTGCATGGTCTCTGCGGTCTCTGCCTCGGCAGGTTTGGCCTTAGGCTTGCGCGACCGGGTACGGGTACGGCTGCGGGAAGGTTTCTTTTCCTTCACCTCTTCTGCGGCAGCGCCTTCGACTTCAGCGGCGGCCTCCGCAGGCTCAGCTGCGTCATCCTGCTGCTGCAGCTCGTCAGCCGTCTCATCGCCGTTTTCACCATCCTGGCCCTGTTCGCCATTGCCGGGTTTCCGGCGGCGGCGGCGGCGGCGCTTGCGCTTGGGCTTGTCGTCCTGCGCAGTCTCCTCAGCAGGGGTTTCAGCCTCTGCGGCTGCAGGCGCTTCTTCCTCGTCCTGGGTGGTTTCCTCAGCGTCCACCTGATCCATGATCGAGGTGTCAACGGACACCACCGGAGCAGTGGCAGCAGGCACCACGCGGGATGCGGTTTTGAACTTCTCCAGCACAAAGTCCGGGCTGACCAGATGCGGATCGCCTTCGATGCGCACGGACAGGCCGTAACGCGCCTCGATCTGGGCGATATGCTCGCGCTTCTGGTTCATCAGGAAATTGGCGATGGAGACCGGGCAGCGCACCAGCACCTCGCGGGACCGGCGGCGGGTGCCCTCTTCCTCGATCTGGCGCAGGATCGACAGCGCCATCGAGTCGTCCGAACGGATCAGGCCGGTGCCGTGGCAATGCGGGCACGGCGCGGTTGTTGCCTCGATCATACCGGGGCGCAGGCGCTGGCGCGACATTTCCATCAGGCCAAAGCCCGAGATCCGGCCCACCTGGATGCGGGCACGGTCGGTCTTCAGCTTATCCTTCATCCGCTTTTCGACGGCGGCGTTGTTCTTACGCTCGTCCATGTCGATGAAATCGATCACGATGAGACCGGCAAGATCGCGCAGACGCAGCTGGCGGGCAACTTCTTCTGCCGCCTCCAGGTTGGTGTTGAGCGCGGTTTCCTCGATCGAGCCCTGTTTGGTGGCCCGGCCCGAGTTCACGTCAATTGCCACCAGCGCCTCGGTCACACCGATAACGATGTAGCCGCCGGATTTCAGCTGCACGGTCGGGTTGAACATACCGGCCAAGTAGCTTTCGACCTGGAAACGGGCAAACAGCGGCAGCCCTTCCTGGTAGTTCTTCACGTTCTTGGCATGGGACGGCATGATCATTTTCATGAAGTCCTTGGCGATGCGGTAGCCGCGCTCGCCTTCGACCAGAACCTCGTCAATCTCGCGGCTGTAAAGATCGCGGATCGAGCGTTTGATCAGGTCGCCTTCTTCATAGATCTTGGCCGGCGCGATGGATTTCAGCGTCAGTTCGCGGATCTGCTCCCACATCCGCTGCAGGTATTCATAGTCGCGTTTGATCTCGGATTTGGTGCGTTTTGCACCGGCGGTGCGCACGATCAGGCCCGCGCCGGTCGGCACATCCAGTTCGGTTGCGATATCCTTCAGCTTCTTGCGGTCAACAGCGTTGGTGATCTTGCGGGAGATGCCGCCGCCGCGGGCGGTGTTGGGCATCAGCACGCAATAGCGGCCGGCCAACGACAGGTAGGTGGTCAAGGCCGCACCCTTGTTGCCGCGCTCTTCCTTGACGACCTGCACCAGCAGGACCTGGCGGACTTTGATCACTTCCTGGATCTTGTAACGGCGCGGACGGGGCTTGCGCGGCGGACGGATGTCCTCGCTGTCATCCTCGTCGGCAACCGACTCGATGCTGTCATCTTTGGAAGTCGCATCGGCACGGCCGGTTTCGCCCGCGTCTTCATCGCTGTCGCCGCTGTCGGCGGTTTCAGCACCGGCACTGGCAGGTGCGGCCTCCGGAACGGCCGGTTCCGCATCGTCCTCAGCAGCTTCGGCAGCTGGTTTAGAGCCGGCTTCTGCTTTGGCTGCAGGCTCTTCCGCAGTTTCTGCGAGTGTCTCTTCAGCAGCGGCGGCCTCAACTGCCACGTCTGCAGGCGCTTCTTCGCCAGCAGTCTCAGCGGGTTCGGCAGCCACTTCAGCTTCGGCTGCTTCCGGAGCAGATGCATCATCGTCTTCCGGTTCTTCCACCGGCGTTTCCGCAACATGCTCCACCGGCGAGGACCCTTCCGGCACGTCCGCCAGATCATCCGCGGCCTCAGCACTGTCGCTCAGGTCGATGGTCTCCATTCCAGCGATTTCAGCGGTCTTCTCCTCAGAGGCCTCAACCTCCTTGGTTTCCACCGCATCATCAGAAGACGTCTTGGCGGCCTTGGCGGCGGATTTGGAACGGCGCGACCGTTTGGGCTTGGCCGGTTTTTCGTCCTCTTCCTCGTCGCGGGCGCGCATCGCCTCGGCATAAGCGCGCTCTTCCTCCATCAGCGCCTCACGGTCGGCGACGGGGATCTGGTAATAATCCGGGTGGATTTCGGAAAACGCCAGGAAACCATGACGGTTGCCGCCATAGTCCACAAAAGCCGCCTGCAGCGACGGTTCGACCCGGGTTACTTTTGCGAGGTAAATGTTGCCAGCAAGCTGGCGTTTATTTTCGGATTCAAAGTCGAATTCCTCAACCTTGTTTCCATCCACAACCACAACACGGGTCTCTTCCGCGTGGGTGGCGTCGATAAGCATCTTCTTTGCCATGGGTCCTTGGTGCACCTGCCCTGTGCGTCCGCAAGCCTCGTGTTTCCAGGCGGCCGCGCACGTTTCGGGTGGTGTCTTGTCAGGGCGATCTGGGACGGCGCGGTGCAGCGGGTGGTCCCGGGATCGATGCCCGGCCTTCCTGCCTCAGTGCTTTTCGCTCTCGCGCGCGTCATCGCGGTTCTTCTCCGGCAGGCGGGCCGCAGCCAGCCCTGCCACATTATCCCTGTACCGGCTGAAATCCCGGCTTGGGCGCTAAACTGCCCTCCAAAGTTCAGAGGGCCAATCGGTCTGACTGCAGCTTTCTCGGATCATGCCGGACAAAAACCGCAGTCAGCGAAACTCATAAGAACGGGGGAACCATACAGCGGTTTCCGGCCCGTTTGGTCAGCATAAGGCCTGTGGATAGGTAATGACAATGGACATTCGTCACCACTGGGCCTGAAAATGCAAACAGCCTGCCGATAGCAGAGAGGCTGTTAATTTAAGGTAACTTTTCAGGAGGGAAGCCGGAGTTCGGCACGAATTCCGGCTCGGAAAACACATGTTTTCCGGGCCGTTTCCCGCGCCGGGAAACGGCTGCAGAAGGTTCAGGCCAGATAGTCGGACCGCTGCAGGCCGTATTTGGCCATTTTCTCGTTCAGCGTCCGGCGCGGCAGGCACAGCTCATCCATCACACTGGCAATGGACCCCTTGTGGCGGCGCATGGTGTTGTCGATCAGCATCCGTTCAAAGGCTTCCACATATTCCTTCAGCGGCTTGCCCTCGGTGGTCATCACAGGCTGCATTTCCTCGTGATCGGACATCAGGAGCGAGGCAATGGTGCCGGAACCGCGGCGCGACTGCAGGACCGCGCGTTCGGCGATGTTGATCAGCTGGCGCACGTTGCCCGGCCAGGGTGCCTGCAGCAGCTGGGCCGCTTCCTGGGCGCTGACCTGCGGCGCGTCGCAGCCGTATTCTTCGGAGAACTGCTCCGACAGGCGGGTGAACAGGGTCAGGATGTCCTCGCCGCGCTGGCGCAGCGGCGGCACGGTGATGCGCAGCGCCGCCAGGCGGTAGAACAGATCCGGGCGCAGCGCGTCTTCGCAGGTCTTGCCGGCCTCTTGCAGGTTCGAAATCGCGACAATCCGGGTTTCCGCCGGGGTGCCCTGTTCGTTGATGACGCTCAGTAGTTTGGCCTGAAGCGTTTCCGATAGCGCATCTATGTCTTCCAGCACCAAGGTGCCGCCACGGGCTTCTTCAATTGCCGGCAGCATGCTGTCTTCCGGCAGCATCGGGCCAAACAGGCGTTTGGCCAGCGCCTCCTCTTCCAGCGCGGCGCAGGAAATCAGGACAAATTTCTTACCTGCCCGGCTGCCCACAGCATGCAGCGCATGCGCCACCAGTGTCTTGCCGGTGCCGGTTTCCCCATCAATCAGCACATGGCCATCGGCCTGTCCCAGATCCAGAATATCCTCGCGCAGGCGCTCCATCACCGGGCTTTGGCCGATCAGCTTTTTCATGATCTGGCCGCCATCCGACAGCTCGCGCCGCAGCGCCCGGTTGTCCAGCGTCAGGCGGCGCGCACCAGTGGCGCGTTTGGCAAGTTCCGACATGCGGTCCGGGTTGAAGGGTTTTTCCAGGAAGTCGAAGGCGCCGACGCGCATCGCCTCAACCGCCATCGGCACATCGCCATGGCCGGTGATCATGATCACCGGCAGCGCAGAGTCGCTGCCCATCAGCTTTTTCAGGAATTGCATGCCGTCCATGCCCGGCATCTTGATGTCGGAAATCACGATGCCGGGGTAGTCCGGCCCCAGCACCTTCAGCGCCTCTTCGGCGCTGGAGAAGGTTTCGGTGTCATAACCCGACAGCGCCAGCCACTGGCTGATCGACTGCCGCATATCCTGTTCGTCGTCTACGATCGCGATCTTCATAGCCTGGGCCATGCGCGTTCACTCCTAATCTTCAGGGGCTGCTTCATTCCGCAGCCTCGATGCCGTCCACCAGGACCGGCAATTGCATCTCAAAAACCGCGCCGCCGTTTTGGCCGTTGCGGGCAGTCAGCCGTCCCCCAAGGTCGTTGACGATCCCCGAGGAGATGGCAAGACCCAAACCAACCCCGTCGCCGGGCTGCTTGGTGGTGTAGAACGGCTCGAACAATTCATCGAAGTCGTTGATCCCCACCCCATTGTCCCGCACCGACAGGGTTGCCGTCTCACCCGCGGCCAGCAGGATTTCCACCTCCGGGTCGGCCACTGATTTGGTGGCGTCCAGCGCGTTGCGCAAGAGGTTGACCATGACCTGTTCCAGCCGCATCCGGTCGCCCATCACCATAACAGGTTCTTCGGGCAAAATCCGGGTGATTTTCACATGCCGCTGACGCAGCTGCGGCTCCATCATCGACAGGCTGGAAGCCAGCGCATCGCCCACGTTTACTGGGCTGAACGCATCACCGCCCTTGCGCGCATAGGATTTCAGCTGGCGGGTGATCGCCCCCATCCGTTCGATCAGATCATCAATCCGGCCAAAGGAGGCCAGCGCCTCGTCCGGGCGGTTCCGGTTGAGCAGCAGCCGGGCGCCGGCCAGATAGGTTTTCATCGCCGCCAGCGGCTGGTTCAGCTCATGGCTGACAGCCGCAGACATCTCACCCAAGGCGGCCAGTTTTGAGCTTTGCGCCAAGCTCTGCTCGGCCACGGCAAGCGTCTTTTGCATCCGTTCGCGCTCGGCGATTTCCCGCTGCAGGCGGGCATTCAATACGCGAAGCTCTGCCGACTCGCGCTGGAACAGCGCCATCCGCAGCGCGGTCTTGCGGCTGAGCGCATAAAAGGCCAGCGCCAGCAGGATGGCGAATCCCATAATTTCCAGCGCCAGCACTGCATTAACCCGCTCGCGCACCGAGGAATAGGTGGTGAAAGAGGCCATCCGCCAGCCCTGGAACGGCACCCGGGTCTCCAGGCGCATCACCGCCTCGCCCTGCAGGTAGGCATCTGGCGGCAGCGCGGTCCAGTCAGTGGTGGCGCGGATCGCCCGCTGGATGGCGCCTTCGGGCGTTTGCAGGGTCAGCGCGTCGGTCTCCATAAGCCCGCGCCAGCGCGCCTCTGTGGCCAGGATGATATTGCCAGTGCTGTCGGTGACCAGCACCGCGTCGGAAATCCCGGCCCAGGCGCGCTCGAATTTCTGCAAGTCCACCTCGACGACAATCGCGCCCAGGACGCCGGTCGCGTCGATCATCCGCCGTGAGTAGGTGAAGCGGTAACCGCCCACTTCCCGCGGGATCACCGAGAAGACCGTGGACTTGGCCCGGATCGCATCGACAAAATAGGCGGCATTGCGATGAGTCTCGCCCAGCCGGTTGCGGTCGGTGGCGGCCACCGTGCGCCCATCCTGCGCCAGCAGCATGATCGAAGCCGCCCCGATCTCATCCACAAAGGAGATAAGCCGCTGGGTGGAAAGGGAAAAATCACTGGACTGCAGCGCCGATATCAGCGTCTGGTCGCGCGCCAGCAATTGCGGCACAATCGCATGCTGCCGCAGCTCGCTCAGCAGGTTGCCCGAGTACAGCGCCAGCCGCAGTTCAGCCCGGTTGCGGGTGCTTTCGGTGAAACGGTGGGTCAGCGCCCGGTTTGTGGTCCATACGGTGACAGCCGCCACCAGCATGAACAGCACAAGCGACAGCCGCGCGCGCCACGAAATCGTGCGCGAGCCGGTCTTCCGCTTGGGTTTGGTCACATCGGAGCGCGGGGCGGTCATAAACTATACCTATTGCGGCCGCCCCGCATCCTCAAGTCACGCCGCAGTGACCATGCCCGCCAATGCGCGGAACACTGCCGTACCATCAGTGCCGCCGTGCCCCTCATCCGCGGCCCGTTCCGGGTGCGGCATCATGCCGAGAACGCGGCGGTTTTCCGAAAGGATACCGGCGATATCAGCAACCGAACCGTTGGGGTTGTCTGTATAGGTGAAGGCCACCCGGTCCTGGTCCTGCAGCGCCTTGATGGTCTCTGCATCGGCAAAGTAATTGCCATCGTGATGCGCAATCGGCACCCCGATCACATCGCCCGCATTGTAGCCTTGGGTAAAGACGCTCTCGGAGGTCGCCACCTTCAGGTCCACGGTGCGGCAGATGTATTTCAGACCCGCGTTGCGCAGCAATGCGCCCGGCAGCACGCCGGTTTCGGTCAAGATCTGAAAGCCGTTGCAGACACCAATGGCATAACCGCCGCGATCGGCGTGCGCGACCACGGCCTTGCAGATCGGCGATTGCGCCGCGATGGCACCACAGCGCAGGTAGTCGCCATAGGAGAAGCCGCCGGGCACACCGACGATATCGACGCCTTCAGGCAGCGCGCTGTCCTTGTGCCAGACCATCGACACGTCGAAACCGGCCTGCTCAAACGCCACCGCCAGATCGCGGTCGCAGTTCGAACCCGGGAAGACTACTACCGCCGCCTTCATCACTGCAGCTCGATGCTGTAGGATTCAATCACGGTGTTGGCCAGCAGCTTTTCGCACATTGCGGTCACGTCAGCCTCGGTGGCGCCCTCTGCCAGATCCAGGTCGATCACCTTGCCCTGACGCACACCCTCAACCTTGTCAAAGCCCAAGGCTCCCAGCGCGTGGCGTACCGCTTCGCCCTGCGGATCCAGAACCCCGTTCTTCAGCATCACATGCACCCGTGCCTTCATCGCATCATCCCTCAGGTTTTCGATGGCGAAGCCCCATCCAGGCTTCTTCTTTGCAAAAATACTCAAAGACCCGCGTCGCGGTCAGGCGCAGCGGGTCCCTGTCTCAGTTCACCAGCGTCGGCTTACCCGGCGCCGGCGGGTTGTTCGGCATCACGCCAAGGCGGCGCGCCACTTCGCTATAGGCATCCGTCAGACTGCCCAGGTCGCGGCGGAACACGTCCTTGTCCAGCTTCTGACCGGTCTTCACGTCCCACAGGCGGCAGCTGTCGGGGCTGATTTCGTCAGCAATCACCAGACGCTGGAAGTCGCCCTCATAAACGCGGCCGATCTCGATCTTGAAGTCGACCAGGCGGATGCCAACAGCCAGGAACACGCCGGACAGGAAGTCATTGACCCGCAGCGCCAGGCTTAGGACATCGTCCATATCCTGCTGGCTGGCCCAGCCAAAGGCGGCGATATGCTCTTCGGTGACCAGCGGATCGCCCAGACCGTCGTCCTTGTAGCAGTATTCCACGATCGGGCGCGGCAGCTGGGTGCCCTCGTCGATCCCGAGGCGCTTGGAGATGCTGCCGGCTGCATAATTGCGCACGATCACTTCCAGCGGAATGATCTCGCAGCTGCGCACCAGCTGCTCGCGCATGTTCAGCCGTTTCAGAAAATGGGTCGGCACACCGATCTGCCCCAGGCCCAGCATGAAGAACTCGCTCAGGATGTTGTTCAGAACGCCCTTGCCTTCGATCACGTCGTGCTTTTCAGCATTGAAGGCGGTGGCGTCGTCTTTGAAATACTGCACGATGGTGCCCGGCTCGGGGCCTTCATACAATGTCTTGGCCTTGCCTTCGTAGATTTTCTTGCGACGCGCCATTGGGAGCCTTTCGGGTCAATGCCGGGAATCCGGCCCTGCGATGTGCCGCTCTCATAGTGCAAGGGGGCCTCAGCCGCAAGCTTGCTGCATAGGATCGCGCACCCGCAGCTGCAGCCTTGGTTTCCGGCAGCGGGCGGCACATCTGCCGGCATCAGCAGCCCGCCCGCAGTGCACCCGGCACAAAGGCTTTATCAAGAACAGTTTTTTCTTGCCCTCGGCGACGATCATGCTCCTATCATTAGACAGGTGCAAACGGTTAATGAGGATCAGTCATGACTACATTTGACGAACGCGAACAGGCGTTTGAGGCCAAATTCGCGCATGATGAGGAAATGCAGTTCAAGGCTCGCGCGCGGCGCAACAAACTGGTCGGCCTTTGGGCGGCAGAGCTGTTGGGAAAAAGCGGTTCATCCGCTGACGATTACGCCCAATCCGTCGTGGCAGCAGATCTTGAGGAAGCCGGCCATGAGGATGTCGTGCGCAAGCTGTCAGACGACCTCGGACCCCAGGCCAGCGAAACACAGATCCGCAGCAAACTGCAGGAATTGATGCCGCGGGCGCAGGAAGAGATCCTGAACGAAGCCGGCTGAGCGTCTGCAGGCCGCCAGGCCTGCCCGGCGCCTTCCGGCTGATCCTGTCCGCGGTGCCCGGCGGTGGCGCTGGCCCAAGAGCTGGCCTATGCTGCCGCGCCCTTGCAGCCCGGACCGGCCGCGGCCCCTGCGCGCGCTGATGAGGCGGCGCCCGGAAACCCGCACAATTTTACAGGTTAACCCATCCGAAAACTGCCATCTGTAGACTGGCGGCAAAAGGCCTTTTCCGCTGCCAGCCAAGGATTGTTATGCCGTTTTCAAAATCCTCCGCCCCCAGGCCGGCTGCGCGGCTGATCCGGCTGACCGTTCCCTTTCTGGTCATGGGGGTTTGCGTTTGGCTGCTGCAAACACAGACCGAATTGCCTCCGATGCGGGAACTTGGCGCCATCCTGATCAGTCTGCCCGCCTGGAAGTGGGGTGCTGCCGTATTGGCCACCGGCCTCAGCTTTTGGGCGCTGGGGCGTTATGATTCCGTGGCTCACCGCCATCTCGGCACTGGTTTGGATGGTCCTGCAGCACGGCGCGCAGGCATGGCCGCCATCGCCTTTTCGCAGACCGCCGGGTTTGGCCTGATCACCGGCAGCTATGCCCGCTGGCGCCTGCTGCCCGGCCTGTCCCCGCTGCATGCGGGCCAGCTGACAGCATTGGTGGCCGCCACATTTTTGGCAGCACTTTCGGTAATCTGCGGGGCCGCGCTGATCCTTGCGCCGCCGTCGCCGGGCCTGGCCTGGGCTGGCGGTGTGATTCTGGCTGCCGCCGCCAGCGTTTCAGTGTTCAGCTTCCTGCATCCGCAAACACCGCTTTTCCGGCTGAGGCTGCGCTGGCCCTCCTTGACCGCAATGACCGCCTTGGGCTTCTGGGCGGTTGTCGACGTCGCTGCTGCCGGCACCGCGTTGTGGCTGCTGCTGCCGGATGGAACTGATGCGTCCTGGGCGCAGCTCCTTACGGCCTATGCGATTGCGCTGGGGTTTGCGGTTGTGTCGTCAGCCCCTGGCGGGGCCGGCCCGTTTGAACTGGCTCTTTGCGCACTGCTGCCTGCGGTCCCGGACCACAGCCTGATCGCCGGGCTGCTGGCCTTCCGTCTGGTCTATTATGCAGTGCCGGCGGTTCTGGCCGCCTTGCTGATGATCTTTCCCGGCCTGTTGCCCGCAAGGGCTGCAACCGCCGGCGATACAGACCTGCTGGGCAGCCGCAGCCTGCCGCCGGCCGCACTGCCCGGCAGCCGGGCATGCTCTGAGACCGGGATTATCCGGCAGAACGGCGGCCATGTGCAGATGTTTGGCCTTAACCAGATTGCTCTGCTGGACAGCCCGCAGGCGTCGATTGCGCTGTTTGACCCCCTGTCGGGCCTTGCAGCCGAGACCTTTGCTCCGCTGGCCCGCCACGCCCAAACCCGCAACGCCGCCGCCTGCTATTACAAATGCGGCGGCCGCACTGCGCTGCACGCCCGCAAGACCGGCTGGCGCGTCCTGCGGATCGCCGAAGACGCGGTATTGAACCCGCTTGAGTTCTCCGAGGGCGGTTCCTCCCGCCGCCAGTTGCGCCGCAAACTGCGTCATGCGGAGAAGGCAGGCATTGACGTTTGCCGCGCCGCGGCCCGGCTGCCCTTCGATCAGATGCGGGACGTCGACGCAGCCTGGCAATCCGCCCATGGCAGCGCCTATGGAACCACGATGGGCAGGTACGAGCCCGGCTACCTGGCCGCCCAGGAAGTGACCCTGGCATTCCGGGACGGGCAGCTGATCGGCTTTGCCAGCTTTCACACATCCGCCCGTGAGTGGTGCCTGGATCTGATCCGGATGCGCCCTGATGTCCCGGACGGGACCGGCCATGCGCTGGTGCGGGCCGGCATTGCTGCTGCCGCTGCTGAAGACATCCCGCGCTTGGCGTTGGCGGCCGTGCCTGATCACCGCTTGGCAAAGGGCGTGGACCGGGGCCTGCGCCGGTTCAAGGCCTGCTTTGCGCCAAGGTGGGAGCCGCGCTATATGGCAGCGCCCAGTTGGCTGCAGATGGTGCTTTGCATCGGGGAGCTTCTGCGCCTGGTGCACCGCCCGCCCGCCGTTCTCCTGGCTGTCCCCGCGGCGCCCGCTCATAATGAAGATGAAGAAAATGAAATTGCCCTTGCCCGTCCGGCATGAGACAGGGGACACAGACCGATTTGCCGCCCTGCCCGTCGGGGCGGCCTGCTGACACGGGATCAAACCGATGACAAACACTTTCAAACAGCTGCTGGAAACCAAAGACGCTCTGCTGGCGGATGGTGCAACCGGCACCAATCTGTTCGCCATGGGCCTGCAGTCCGGCGATGCGCCGGAACTGTGGAACGTGGACGAACCGAAGAAAATTCTGGCGCTGTACAAGGGCTCGGTTGATGCGGGCAGCGACCTGTTCCTGACCAACAGCTTCGGCGGCACCGCCGCGCGGCTGAAACTGCATGACGCTCAAAACCGCGTGCGCGAGTTGAACCGCATTGCTGCCGAACTGGGCCGCGAAGTCGCAGACAAGGAAGAGCGCAAGATCGCCGTGGCCGGTTCCGTTGGCCCGACCGGGGAGATCTTTGAACCAATCGGCGACATGTCCCATGCCCTGGCGGTCGAAATGTTCCATGAGCAGGCTGATGCCTTGAAGGAAGGCGGCGCCGACGTTTTGTGGCTGGAGACCATTTCAGCACCGGAAGAATTCCGCGCCGCGGCTGAGGCCTTCAAGCTGGCGGATATGCCCTGGTGCGGCACCATGAGCTTTGATACCGCCGGGCGCACCATGATGGGTGTGACCTCAGCAGATCTCGCCCAGCTGGTCGAGGACTTCGACAACGCGCCCCTGGCCTTTGGCGCCAATTGCGGCACCGGTGCGTCGGATATCCTGCGTACTGTGCTTGGTTTTGCCGCGCAGGGAACCGAGCGCCCGATCATCTCCAAGGGCAATGCCGGTATTCCGAAATATGTCGACGGCCACATTCATTACGACGGCACGCCCGAGCTGATGGGTGAATACGCAGTGATGGCCCGCGACTCAGGCGCCAGGATCATCGGCGGCTGCTGCGGCACCATGCCGGATCATCTGCGCGCAATGCGCGAAGCCCTGGACAGCCGCCCGCGCGGCGACCGCCCGGCTCTTGAGAAAATCGTCGAGGTTCTTGGCCCTTTCACCTCCGACAGCGATGGTACCGGTGAAGACGCAAACGCCGGCGGTGAGCGCCGCTCGCGCCGCCGCCGCCGCGCCTGACCTTTCGGGCCAGAGCGCCGCGGACTATAGCGCGGCCAGTGGAAGCACCGGAATGCAAAATAACGGCGCCGCAATTGCCTTGCGGCGCCCCGCCCTTATGTCTCAGCCTGTTTTGGGCTCCAACGCGCCTCACAATCCCTCAGGATGTCCTGCCGGCACACGCATGTTATCTGCGCGACCGCCCGTATCACTTGCGCAGCAAGCCCCAGCATATGACGCCAGCCGCCTGTTCTAACCGGCCTAGCGGACAATTGTGAAGCCGCTCACTTCAGGGTCGGGAACTGTCCGTTCGGTCAGCACATCCTTCACCGCGGCGGCGCCAGGCCCGTGGCCCATCCCGCGCACCATATCAGCGACGCCGGCTGCCGGCCCCATCAGCAACGCCCGCACCGAGCCGTCCGGCTCGTTCCGGATCCAGCCGGACAGGCCGTGGCGCAACGCCTCTGCCCTGGCCCAGGTGCGAAATGCCACACCCTGCACGCGGCCGGTGACACGTGCATTCACTGCAACAGCAGTCATAGCACACCTTCCTTTCCATCATGCATGATCAAAGCCTAACACAAAACGCCGCTCCAACGGATCAAGAACAGATCAAAACAACGCCAACTGGTCGCCCGGCTGCGGCGGCCTGGCAAACAGATCGCATCGCAGAGCCGGTGTTCGCTCCTTCAGCCCGAGCCGCCGGCAGGCTGCCTTAAACCGCTGCGCAATCATTTCAGCATAACGCCCCTCGCCGCGCATTCTGTGGCCCCAGCGCGGGTCGTAGTCGCGCCCGCCATGCATTTCCCGCAGCCGCGCCATCACTTTGGCCGCACGGCCTGGCTCGTGCTTGTCCAGCCATTCCTGCCACAACCCTGACACCTCCCGCGGCAGCCGCAGCATGATCCAGCTCGCCGCATCAGCGCCCGCTTCCGCCCCGGCTGCCAGCAGCGCCTCCAGCTCATGATCGGTCAGCCCCGGCACGACAGGGGAAGTCATCACCCGCACCGGCACGCCCGCCTGCGTCAGCCGCCGGACCACAGCCAGCCGCCGGGCAGGCAAAGGCGCCCGCGGCTCCATCCGGCGCGACAGGTCCGGGTCCAGCGTGATAACGGAGATCCCCACCCGCACCAGCCTCTTGGCCGCCATCGGCGCCAGGATATCCAAGTCGCGCTCCACCATCGCGCCCTTGGTCACGATCGCCACAGGATGATTGAATTCCCGCAGCACCTCCAGGCAAGCACGGGTGATGCCATGGTCCCGCTCGCACGGCTGATAGGGATCTGTATTGGTGCCAAGCGCCAGCACGGCCGCTTTGTAACGCGGCGCCGACAGTTCGTTGCGCAGCACCGCGGCCGCATTGGGACGTGCGACCAGCCGGGTTTCAAAGTCCAGCCCCGGCGACAGGCCAAGATAGGCATGGCTGGGCCGTGCAAAACAGTAGATACACCCATGCTCGCAGCCCCGGTAAGGGTTGATGGAACGGTCAAACGGCAGATCGGGCGACCGGTTGTAACTGATCAGCGACCGCGCTGCCTCTTGCCGCACTTCGGTGGGAATCACTTCCGGATCCGGCTCCTGAAACCAGCCGTCATCCTCCTGACTGTGCTCCAAATCGAACCGCCCTGCCGCATTGCTGAGACTGGCGCGCCCTTTGCGGCGCATGGCATATCGGGGGAGTTCCTGCGGCATGGGTGCACCGTAGCCGCCGCACGAGAACAAATAAAGAACAAATGGGCAATTTTGAAGATTTCCATGTGAATTCTTCATTATTCTTGCGCCGAAATTGTCTCTATACGTCGGTTAGAACAGCGGCAATGTCGCAAATAATGCAGTTCACCGGCTGTATTCTGTCACAAAAGCTTCTGAAATAAGCCAACACCGGGGACTCCCCCGTCAGCAAGGATTAGGCGCATGTCGGACGAAGAAGACATCATCCTCTCGGAACTCGATGACGAGGAACTTGTTCAGCAGATGTTTGACGACCTCTATGACGGTCTCAAAGAGGAAATCGAAGAAGGCGTTGGCATTCTGCTGTCGCGCGACTGGGCACCTTATGACGTTCTGACCAAGGCCCTTGTGGGCGGTATGACCATCGTTGGCGCCGACTTCCGCGACGGCATCCTGTTTGTACCCGAAGTGCTGCTGGCTGCAAACGCGATGAAGGGCGGCATGGCCATCCTGAAACCGCTGCTGGCCGCAACCGGCGCCCCGCAGATCGGTTCGATGGTGATCGGCACGGTCAAGGGCGATATCCACGACATCGGCAAGAACCTGGTCTCCATGATGATGGAAGGCGCAGGCTTTGAAGTTGTCGATCTGGGTATCAACAACCCGGTCGAAAACTATCTGGAAGCCCTGGGAGAGCACAAGCCGGACATCCTCGGCATGTCGGCTCTGCTGACCACCACTATGCCCTACATGAAGGTGGTGATCGACACCATGGTCGAGCAAGGCCTGCGTGACGACTACATCGTACTGGTTGGCGGCGCACCGCTGAACGAAGAGTTCGGCAAGGCAATCGGCGCCGACGGTTATTGCCGTGACGCCGCCGTGGCCGTGGAAATGGCCAAGGATATGGTGGCGCGCAAGCACAACTCGATGAGCGCCTGACTTGGCACGCAAAGGACGCGCAGCCCGCTTGACCGAGCGGGCTGCCTTCCGCCCCCCCACTGGGCGGACGCTTGAGGAAAGCTCCCTCACCGAACGGGGCCTGGCTGCCCCTGAAAAGAAATCCGGCCGCATCCTGCTGATTGCCTGCGGCGCGCTTGCGCGCGAGATCCTTGATATCAAGGAGAAAAACGGGCTGGATCACATCGACCTCACCTGCCTGCCCGCCAAGCTGCATCTTTACCCGGAGCAGATCGTAGACGCGGTGGATGGCGCCGTGGCCAAACACTCCGCTGTTTATGACAAGATCTTTGTGGTCTATGCAGACTGCGGAACCGGCGGCGCGCTGGAACGCAAATGCGCAGAGCTGGGCGTTGAAATGGTGGCAGGCCCGCATTGCTATTCCTTTTTTGAGGGCAACGATACCTTTGCAGCCCATGCGGACGCAGGCGAAATCACTGCCTTTTACCTGACCGACTTCCTGGTCAAGCAATTCGACGCCTTTATCTGGCGCCCAATGGGAATAGACAAGAACCCCGAACTGCGGGACATGGTGTTCGGCAATTACACCAAACTGGTCTACCAGTCGCAGATCAGCGACCCCAAGCTGGTGGAAAAGGCGCGCGAATGCGCGGACCGCATGGGGCTGGATTTCGAACACCGCCACACCGGCTATGGCGATCTTGAAACCGCCATTTCAGGCTGGGCAGGCTAGCCCTTCATCTTTTTCCAAATACTCCGGGGAGCGCGAGGGGCCGGCCCCTCGCCTGCCTGCATCAGGCCTGAGCCATCGCGGTTTCGCGGATCCGCTCGATCATCGACCGCAGCCCGTTTGAGCGTTGCGAAGACAGATGATCGTTCAGCCCAAGCCGCCCCAACTCCGCCTTGGCATCCACAGCCGCCACCTCTTTCACAGGCACACCGCTGTAAAGGCAGCGCAGCACGGCGATCAGACCGCGCACAATCATCGCGTCGCTGTCGCCGTCAAAGCGGAATTCGCCGTCTTCGATCACCGCGTGCAGCCAGACCTGGCTGGCGCAGCCGTCGACCTTGGTTGCCGGCACCTTCAACGCATCGTCCAGCGGCTGCATCGCCTTGCCCAGATCGATGACATGGCGGTACCGGTCTTCCCAGTCCTCCATGAACTCAAAGTCTTCCACGATCTCTTCAAAGGCGGCAGTGGCCATTGTCGTCCATCCTCAAAACCCGCATCCGGTGCAGATCAGCACCTAAGCCCCTGTCCGCCCCATTTCAACCGCTTTTCAAGCCGCAGCCAATCGGGTAATCCGTTGCAAAGACATTTTGAATGGGCAGGGACAGATGCACAAACCATTGGCTCTTACATTGGCCTGCGCGCTGATGCTGGCAGGCTGCGGCGGCTGGAAACAGTCGCGGATCAACCCGTCCAACTGGTTTGGCAGCTCCGCGCCTGCCGAAGCGCCGGTGCCGGAAAACGGCAACCCGCTGCTGCCGCAAGACAGCAATGCCCGCGGCATCTTTGCCCGCCCCGAACCCAAGGACACCACTGTCCTGGCTGCCCGGATCACAGATATGCGGATCGAACGCACCGCAGCCGGCGCCATCATCTATGCAACTGCCATTGCCAGCCGCCAGGGCGCCTATGACGTTGTGCTGCGGCCGGCCGAAGGCAGCGAAGACGGCATTCTGAGCTTAGACTTCCGGGTTGTCTACCCGGAAACCAGCACCGCAACCGGCAGCGAGTTCAGCCGCACCATCCATGCCGCCCGCACAGTCACGAATCAGGACTTGGCCGGGATCCGCACCGTGCGTGTGAATGGCACAGAGAATGCCCGCGAAAGCCGCCGCCGCTGATCTCAAGACCGCTTGAAAAGAAAAACGCCCGCAGGATTTGCGGGCGTTTTTCTTTGTGCGGACTGCTTACAGCGGCTGGAGCGCCTTACAGCTCCACAACCTTTACGTCCTGCCCCTTGGCGGCGAGACCGATCTTGCCGTCACACAGCCGCAGCGCATCGGCACCGAACACTTCATGCCGCCAGCCGTTTAGGGCCGGAACATCGCGCAACCCCGCCGCAATTGCGTCCAGGTCCGCGCTGGGTGCGATCAGCTTGGCCGCCACGCCCTCTGCTTCGGTCTTGGCCTTCAGCAGCACCCGCAGCAGGTCCGCCAGCGCCGGGTTCACCTGCAGCTTTTCCTTGCTGCGGTCCATCTTGGGATGGTTCTCGGGCGGGCAGTCAGCCCCCTTGGCCACGGCCGCCAGGATTCCTTCGGCAATAGCCCCCTTGCGCGCCTCGCGCAGCAGCAGGCGGGAACCGCCCAGATCACCGGGATTACGCGGCTTGGTCGAGGCCAGCTCCACCAGCGCGTCATCCTTGAACACCCGGTTGCGCGGCACATTGTTGGTTTGCGCATAAGTTTCGCGGAACGCCGCCAATTCGCGCACGACGGCCAGAAACTTACCCGAGGAGGTCCGGGTTTTGACCCGTTTCCAGGCGTCCTGGGGCTGAATGTCATAAGTTGCCGGATCGGTCAGCACCTGCAGTTCCTCGGTCACCCAATGGGCGCGTCCGCTTTTTTCCAGTTCAGCGGCCAGGAACTCATATATCTTGCGCAGATGGGTCACATCAGCCAGCGCATAGGTTTTTTGCGCTTCGCTTAAAGGGCGGCGCGACCAATCGGTAAAGCGCGATGTCTTGTCGACGCCCAGCTTGACGATCTTGCGCACCAGGGTTTCATAGCCCGCCTGATCGCCAAAGCCGCAGACCATCGCCGCCACCTGGGTGTCGAACAGCGGCTTCGGGAAAACACTCGCATCGACCCAGAAGATTTCCAGGTCCTGACGGGCAGCATGGAACACTTTGACGACGCTCTCATCGCGGAACAGCGTATACAGCGGCTCCAGCGAGATACCATCGGCCAGCGGATCCACCAGAACCGCATCGTTTTCGCCGTCGCCGGCAAATGCCAGCTGGATCAGGCAAAGCTTGGAATAATAGGTCCGTTCCCGCAAAAACTCGGTATCCACCGTGACATAAGGATACTGTGCAGCGGTTTCGCAAAAGGCCTGCAGGTCTTCGGTGGTGGTCAGAGTTTTCATAAATTCCGGCTTTTCAATCTCATGTGGGCCGGGACGTGATACGCGCTTGTCCCGGGCAATGCAATCAGCCGGACCTCAGCCCAGCTGAACCGGCGTTTTATCCCCAGCGGCGAAGCGGCGCAGAACTGCAGGATAAAGCAGGTGTTCCTGCACCAGAACCCGGGCTGCCAGCGTATCCGGCGTGTCGCTTTCCAAGACCGGCACCCGTGCCTGACCCAGAACGGGGCCATCATCCAGACGCGGCGTCACCTCATGCACGGTGCAGCCGTGTTCACCGTCGCCGGCCTCCAGTGCGCGGGCATGGGTATGCAGGCCCTTGTACTTCGGCAGCAAGGAGGGGTGGATATTCAGCATCCGCCCTTCGAACTGCGAGACGAACCCGGCGGTCAGCACCCGCATGAACCCAGCGAGGCAGACAATGTCGGCGCCGGCCTCCAGAATCGGCTTCACCAGCTCCGCCTCAAAGGCAGCGCGGTCGTCGCCGAAAGGCCTATGATCCATAGCTGCTGTGGGAATACCGGCTGCGGCGGCCTTTTTCAGCCCCCCCGCCTCGGCATCATTGGACAACACCAGGCAGGGCCGGGCCGGATGATCGCCGGTCATGCTTTCAACCAGGGACACCATGTTGGAGCCCCCGCCCGAAACCAGTATGGCGACCTTTTTCTGGCTCACAGCAGCTTGCCGGAATAGCGCATACCGGCACCCGCAGTGACAGTGCCCAGGCGCGCAACGGTCTCGCCTTCAGCTGTCAGCAATTCAGCCAGCGCATCCGCGCGGTCAGCAGAAACCGACAGGATCATGCCAATGCCGCAGTTAAAGGTCTTCAGCATTTCCGTTTCCGCAATGCTGCCCGTCTCTGCCATCCATTTGAAGACGGGCGGCAGCTCCCAGGCGTTCAGGTCGATATCGGCGCCCAGATCCTCGGGCAGGACCCGCGGCAGGTTCTCGGTCAGGCCGCCGCCAGTGATATGGGCAAGTGCATGCACGCCCCCTGCCCGCACCGCGGCAAGGCATTGTTTGACATACAAACGCGTCGGGGTCAGCAGCGCGGCACCCAGCGAGCCATCGCCGAACGGGCAATCGGCATCCCAGCCAAGGCCCGAGACCTCAACCAGTTTGCGCACCAGCGAATAGCCGTTGGAATGCACGCCGTCGGACGCCAGCCCCAGCAGCACGTCGCCCTCCTGCACGCCCTCCGGCAGCGCGGTGCCGCGCTCCATCGCGCCTACGGCAAAGCCTGCGAGGTCGAAATCACCTTCGGGGTACATGCCCGGCATCTCGGCCGTCTCACCGCCGATCAACGCGCAGCCGGAGCGTACGCAGCCCTCAGCAACGCCTTCGATGATGCGGGCAGCAACTTCGGTTTCCAGCTTGCCAGTGGCGAAATAGTCGAGGAAAAACAGCGGCTCGGCGCCCTGACAGACCAAGTCGTTCACGCACATTGCCACCAGATCAATGCCAACGCCGTCCACCACGCCAGTATCGATGGCGATCCGCAGCTTGGTGCCGACACCATCGGTTGCGCCGACCAGGATCGGGTCATTGTATCCAGCAGCCTTCAGATCGAACAGCGCGCCAAAGCCGCCCAGCCCGCTGGCAACGCCAGAGCGGTTTGTGCGCTTGGCTGCCGGCTTGATCCGGTCGACCAGGGCGTTGCCCGCATCAATGTCCACACCTGCGTCTGCATAGGTCAAGCCGTTCTTGCCGCTGGTCATCACTTGGCTCCTTCAAATCGGTTGCGCAGCCTTTAGCGCAAGGCGCATCAGAAGGAAACAATGGAATCCGCCGCGCCATCACGGACAGCGCGGCGGGGTGTTTTCATTGCCTCAAGGCCCGCCTTAGATGCCAAACTGCCAGGGCGCCGCCTGGTAAGCAAAGGCATCGCCCTGCCGCAGCACCCGGCCCAGCGCCGGGAAGTCCAGATGCGCACCGGTCACCAGCAGACTGTCCGCCGCCGCCCGGTCCAGCATCCGCCGCCGGGTCGCTGCTGTCTGCGCCGGATCGGTGTCAAAGGCGATGGTCCAGTCCGGCAGCGCAAACTGCAGCGCGGTGCTGTGGATCAGGTCGCCCCAGAACAGCAGCCCCTCGCCCCCCGCGTCCAGCATGAAACCGGTGTGGCCCGGCGTGTGGCCCGGCAGCTCCAGCGCGGTGAAGCCGGGGGCAGCTTCTTCCTCGCCCTGCAGCAGTTTCAGCCGGCCGGCATAAGGCGCAACCGAAGTGCGGGCCATGTCAAAGAAGCCGCGGCTGGCTTCGGGCACACCGGCCATGATGGCGTCGTCGTGCCAGAAATCCCATTCCCGCTGCGCCACCACCAATTCGGCATTTGCAAAAACCTCTGTCCCGTCCGCCGTGATCAGCCCGCCGGAGTGGTCCGGGTGGATATGTGTCAGCAGCACCGTATCGATGCTTTCCGGCGTCACGCCCGCAGCCGCCAGCCCGGCGCCCAGCGCGCCAAGGCCCGGCCCCATCAGCTGGGCTGTGCCTGTGTCTATCAGCAGCTTCTGCCCGCCGCGCTCCACCAGATAGCCATTGACCGGGATCTTCAGCGCACCGTCCTGCAACCGGTGCAGCCCCTGCGCCAGCACCGGTTTCGCCTTGGCTGCGTCGTAACCATTGAACAGCTGCGTGCCCAGGGGCAGATGCCCGTCCAGAAGCACGGTGATCCGGGCATCTCCCAAGCTGAAAGAATGCGTAACTGGCGCGGCCTCTGCTGCCCCCGGCGCAGCCCATGCCCAGCCGCTGCCTGCAAACCCGGTTGCCAGTGCCGCCACCGGAGCCGCCGCCAGCCCGTTCAAAAATGCCCTGCGATTGATTGTCATAAGAAACTCCGATATCCAATTGAGGAGAATTGTCCTGTGACCGGGAAATATCCCTGTTAGTCCGGGGATTGCAGCCCAGCAGATCCGATAGCAGTTACAAGCAATACAGATAGGCAGAGGATGGACAGGTTCACGCTTCTGGAGACATTCACCATTGCCCTGGATGAAGGCAGCCTGAACCGCGCCGCCCAGCGCCGCGGTATCAGCCAATCCGCAGTCAGCCAGCAAATCAAGCAGCTTGAATCCCTGACGGGCCAGCAATTGCTGCACCGCACTGCCAAGGGCATTCACGCCACCCGTGCGGGCGATCTGGTCTACAGCCACGCGCAGGCGCTGCTGTCCGGCTACAACCGGATGACGGCAGAGCTGGACGCGCTGGAGGGCAGCGTCTCGGGCACTTTCCGCATCAGCGTGAACTCCTTTCTGGGGCGCAGCGTGATCGGGCCGATGCTGCTGGAGCTGAACCAGCAGCATCCGGACCTGAACATCGTAATGCGGCTGGAGGACCGGCTGGTCGATGTGGTGCGCGAAGGCTACGATCTGGCGATCCGCACCGGGCGGCTGGGGGATACCGATGGGTTCGGACGCAAGATATCGACCTTGGAAACGGTGCTGTTTGCCACACCGGAATATCTGGACCGCGAAACCCGCCCGCAGAAACCGGAAGACCTTCAGCGGCTCAAGTTCATCCAGCACCACGAGGACCAGACCCGCGGTTTCTTCCCGCTGCGCCGCGGCGGGCAGGAGTTTCCGGCGCCGGTGCAGGTCGGCTTTACCGCCGATGACCCGGATCTGATCATGCGGGCGGTCAGCAGCGGTACCGGTTTTACCCGCGCGCCCCGCTTCATGATCGAGGCGCAGCTTGCCGCTGGCGAATACGAACTGGTGCTGCCCGGGTATGAGGCGCCGCTCAAAGAAGTCTTTGCCGTCTACCCTTCCCGCCGCACACCGGACCGGCGCCGGGATCTGACCATCGAGAACACGGTGGCGCGGCTGGAGGCATTGCACCGGCCCCGCACGGCAAATTCACCGGTGCGGCCTGCAATCACCGCTTGACCTCGCCCGCCCCATTTCCTAACCACAAACCCATGGCGGGCCTGTAGCTCAACGGTTAGAGCAGAGCGCTCATAACGCTTTGGTTGGGGGTTCGAATCCCTCCGGGCCTACCACCGTCCCCGCCAAGACGCCGGTTCGGCAGGACTGTTGATACCCCTCATCGCAAAGCTGATTTTCCGTCCTGAAACGGCAGATGCCATTCCGGTCTTAGGCCTGGCAGGAAGCTTTTGCTTTTTTCTAACCGTCTGATGGCTAAAGTGGCCAATGAGCAGGCCGGTTTTATTCGTTTCGTTGTGTTTCCAAGCTGTTTTATGGCGCCCAACCGGCCAATAGACCTGTAGAGGCACAAGAGAGCACAATGGCAACCGAAAAACTCACAATCATCAAGGCAGACGTCAAGAACGAGGTGACCAAGGCTGTGAAGCCAAAGTTTGTTCAGCTCGGCAATATGAATTTTGCGGCAACCGTGGAAGTCGACAAGAAAGTCGCCGCCGAACTGGACACCGACGCCCGCTTTGTCGCCAAGCTTTATGATGACGCCACTAAGGAATACAAAAAGCTTCTGGCCGAATGCAGCCTGCGTGTCAGCCAGGCAAACGATCTGGGCTCGGTGCTGCCGCTGACCGATAAGGAGTGCAACGAGCTGGACGCCGACCTCAAGAAGATCTTTGCGAAGTACGAAAAATCGATTGAGCAGGTCGCGACCAAACATTTCGACAAGTGGAAGCAGGCCAACAAGGACCGCAAGAAATACCGCATCAAGGTGGTCAGCGCGATTGTTCTGGGCAGCGCTTGCGCCATCGGCAGCACCGCCTCATTGGCGGCGGGTGCGGTGACCGGCGGTGTGTCGATTGCCGCCAGCATCTACGGCATTGCGCAAAGCATCGTCTCGGTGGCACGCGCAGTTCAAAAGGTGACGTCTGACATCGTCAAGATCCATGGCGAACTGGAGAAAGCGCTGAAACAGCTGGTCTCGGAATATCAAAAGCAATCCAAGGCCAAGGTGAAGGCCAAGGAGATCGGCAAAGAATTCTTGGCCGATTTTCTGATGATCGAAACCGCGGGCTTCAACCGGGTGGACAAGCATCTGGAGACCTACAAGGCCAAGCTCAAGAACATCGACCTGGAAATTGCGGGCCTCGGCAAAGAGCTGAACAAGCTGCTGGACAAGCAGGGCAAGCTCGACAAGGAGATTGAGAAGAAGCTGGGCAAGATGGCCAAGGACCGGGGCTACAAGAGTAAGAAACTGGACGGGCTGTTTGCAGCCATGGAAGCGGCCCGCAAAGCCACGGCGAAGCTGATCAAGGATATCGAGGCTTATCATGTCAGCATCAAGCCGGCCGAGAAATTCCGCGACAATGCACAGAAGGCCGTTGATGCCTTGCGCCACAAGGATCCGGTCTGGACCAAATGGGCAATCTGGATCGGCAGCCTGGGCCTTACAACCGCAGTGACCAGCATCGCATCGGGCGGGGAAAACCTGATCAAGGCCGCCTCGGCAATAGAACAGGGCTTCACCGCACTGTCCAAGGAACTTGCCTGATCCTGGCAGCACAGTTGCGGGCCGCTGAAATTGGCGGCCCGCAAGCAACCTCTCCCAATCGGCCCTTGCGAATGTTCTACCTTCCCGCCTCACGCAGGCTCACACCCCGCGCTGGCTCATGAGCCAGGCCGTCAGATCCGCGGTCTCCGCCGCTGTCAGAGCCCTGTTGACGACACCATAGGCATAAAGCTTTTGGCTGACCGGAAGATCCCGCAGCCCCGCGCCGATGGTTCGGCCGCCGCTGATCACCACACCGGTTTCATCCGCGCGCCATTCGGTGGCGTCCGCCCCCAGGTCCGGAAGCGGTACCGTCAGCCTGCCGCCGGCCTGGTCGTTTGACAGATACCAGGCACCGCTGCCCGGCTCCTGCATCAGCAGCGGCCTGAAGCTGTCCCCTCCCTCCTGCAGCGCATGAAGGCCTGGGAGTTTGCGGACCGAAACAGCGCGCACCGATCCTTGGGTCGCGGGCGTGCCCTCGATCCAGAAGTTCCCGCCGGAGCCGTCGCCGCGCAGCAGGACCTCAGCCGTGCCATTGGCGACCTGCCAGGGGCCGATGCCCGCATCATCCGCGCTGGTCCCCACCCTGGCGCGAAAGCCCCCCGACACAAAGCCAAAGACTTCGAACGAGACGAGATACCAGTCCCCCACCACGATCCCTGCTCCATCCTTATAGACATAAGATGTGCCGGACCCATCGCCGGTACAGGTAAAGCTGCCATCGCCATTGTCCGCGAATTTCCCGATGGTTGCGAAAGGTGCCGCGAACAGCTCCGCCCCCTGCCCGCCGAGACGCTGCGCCAGCGGCCCGGCGCCCGCAGCAGGCGTAACACCCTGCGCGCCATCCAGTATCAGCGCCACCGGATCGCCAGGGCCGGCCACCGGCACCCGTCCTTTGATGTCCTGAAACATCCCGCCGGTGCTGGACGGATCCCAATAGCCGCCAAGCGCGCCGGGTGAATCAAACAGGGCACCGGGCGTGAACGGGTACTGTGCAGCCCCCTGGCCGGTCAGCCTGGTGGCGGAATGCCCCAGCCCCAGCATCAGTACCACCCGGCCACGGATGCAGTCGTACCCGTCGCTTCGACACCGGCTGCGGAAAACCCGATGGTCTCACCTGCGGAGACCGCATAAGTGATGATTGTGCCCGCCTCATCGCGCAGCACCAGATCCCCTGAGGCCAGCACCCGCAGCACCCGTGGCCGGACCGGCAGGTCGGTCCCGTCCTGCGGCGTGATCACCAAGTGATGGGTGGCGGGGCTTTCCAGCCCGCGGCGGTGGTTGGAAAATGGATCAATCTGAGGCATGAGAGCTCTCCCAACAGTGTTTCTTTCCCGGACAAGCTGCCCGGGGCCCGATTGATAGCTGCAAAGAAAGAAGATTGGGCAAAGCAGGCGTGCGCTGCGGGCCGCCGCTGCGCAACACCTGATGGCTTGCCTCTCCCCGTGCTCGGCAGCGATTGGATTGAAACGTTCAGCGCGCGATTACGATGTCAGCCTTCAACCCGCCCAGATCCGGACTCTCGCCCAGCCGCAGGGTGCCGCCGTGGGCACGTGCAATATCAGCCACAATCGCCAGCCCCAGACCCACGCCTGAGCCCCGGTCCTGGTTGCGCGCCGGGTCCAGCCGGGTGAAGGGGCGGATGGCATCGCCGCGCTGGCCGGCCGGAATGCCCGGACCGTCATCCTCGACCCGGATGCGCATGGAGCGCTCGGTCAAGGCCACAGAAACCCGCGCCTGGGAGCCATAGCGCACAGCGTTGGAAATCAGGTTCTCCACCGCCCGGCGCACCGGCTGGCGGCGCAGCATCACCTCTCCCGCGCCGGACATCCCGCCCAGCGTCACCTGCTTTTCCTGGCGCTGCCAATCGCTGATGATGGTGCGGACCAGGTCTTGCGGATCCACCGGTTCCGGCTCGCTTACTGCCGCGCCGCGGGAGAAATCCAGGAACGCATCCAGCAGCGCCTGCATTTCATCCACGTCGCGCAGCATCGGTGCGGCGTCCTCCTCATCCAGCATCGCCAGTTCCAGCTTCATCCGCGTCAGCGGCGTGCGCAGATCATGGCTTACCCCCGACAGCATCAGCGTGCGCTGCTCAATCTGCCGCTCAAGCCGGGCGCGCATATCCAGAAAGGCGCTGCCGGCCGCCCGCACCTCCAGCGCGCCGGCGGGTGAATAGGGCACTGCCCTCCCGCGCCCGAAAGCCTCGGCCGCATTGGCCAGCCGTTTGATCGGGCGCAGCTGGTTGCGCATGTAAAGGAAGGAAATCAGCATCATCAGAAAGCCGAACAGCAGCATGGTGACGATCAGCTGATGCGGTGCTGCAGCAGTGACCCGGCGGCGGTCAAAGCTGAGCTCCACCAGCCCGTGCGCGGTGCCGAAATAGACTTGCACCGTGCGGTCGGACGGAAACCGCGCTGACAGAAATCCCGGAAACGTCTTTTCCAGCTCCTCGCGCACCACCCGGCCGGAAAATTCGATCAGGCTGAACTGGTCTTCCGGCAGCGGCGCGCCGGGCGGCAGAAACCGCGCCTGCATGTTCAGCGGCTGCAGCAGCGGCCCCATCTGCGCCAATGCGGCCTCCTGATCCGGTGCCGCATCCGCCACCTGGCGCAGCAGTTCGAACTCGCGCTGGAGGGTGGCCGTCATCTGCACGGTGACATCCTCCAGATCGCGTTTGATGAACACGACAGACACCACTATCTGCAGCGCCACAATGGGCACCACCAGGATCAAAGCCGCCCGGGCATAAAGGCTGCGCGGCATATATCGTTTGAGCCATTTGAAGAACATGGGCTAAGCCTATAGGGCGCTTGGAAAAGAAGGAAGACGGTCCAGGCACGCGCCAGCCAGGAAAACAGCAGCGGAGCAAAACCATGCAGGCACCAGATGATTTCAACCCGCAGGCCGGCCAGGCTGAGGAACTGGAACCCGGCCTGCGCCGCATTCTGGCCCCGAATCCCTCGCCGATGACCTATCGCGGCACCAATACCTATGTGATCGGCACCGGCGGGCTGGCCGTCATTGATCCGGGGCCGGAGTCCGGGCCGCACCTTGCGGCGATCCTGGCCGCGGTGCAGCCGGGCCAGAAGATCACCCATATCATCGTGACCCACAGTCACTTGGACCATTCGCCGCTGGCCCGGGCGCTTGGCCGGGAAACCGGCGCGCCGGTTTATGCTTTTGGCGGGCCCGCAGCCGGGCGCAGCGCAGTCATGCGCCAGCTGGCCGCAGACGGACTGGCCGGCGGCGGCGAAGGCATCGACACCGAATTCTCACCGGACACTGCCGTCGGCGACGGCGAAATGATCCGCGGTGACGGCTGGGAACTGGAGGTCATCCACACGCCTGGCCACCTGGGCAATCACATTGCCCTGGCTTGGAATGATGCCTGCTTCACCGCCGATCATGTGATGGGCTGGGCCAGTTCGCTGGTCTCGCCGCCGGATGGCGACTTGACGGATTTCATGACCTCCTGCCGCCGCCTGCGCCAGCGCGACTGGCGTGTTTTCCACCCTGGTCACGGCGCCCCGATCCACGATCCTGCCGGACGGCTCGATTGGCTGATCGCCCACCGCGCATCCCGCGAGGCCGCAATTCTGGACGCTCTGCAGCAAGCGCCGGCCAGCGCAGCTTCTTTGGCCCGGCAGATCTATACCGAGACCCCGCCGGCTTTGCTAAAGGCTGCTGAACGCAACGTTTTTGCTCACCTTGTTGACCTCACCGGCCGCAAGCTGGCCGCACCGCAAGGCACCCTTTCCGCCACCGCCGTATTCGAGCAGCGCGGCGGCTGACTTTTTTAAAAAAGTCCTTCGCACCCTCTGGACGCCCGATCCCGAGGGCGCTATACGGCACGGACCGTTCCGGCGTAGCTCAGCGGTAGAGCAGTTGACTGTTAATCAATTGGTCGTAGGTTCGATCCCTACCGCCGGAGCCATAAAAAGCCCTTAAGTCGTTGACTTGAGGGCTTTTTTGGTTTCGAACCGCAAAGCCATATCGCCTTGATCTTCTCTTCACCGGCTCATTGCACCTCGCACTTTGATTGCTTCCTGAGCGTATACCCAGCCCGCAGCATCAGGACGCCTTCCGCATGCGTGAGATCCGGGCGGACAACGGCCACGAGCTCCAGGCGAAATTCCACTGGCATGCCGAAGATCCAGGCATCAGGCATGCCTGCATCAGGCGCGGAACAGCTCGGCTGAACGGGAGCGATTTTGCAACTTCCACAGGCCGCATGGTGCGCACAAAGGAAAGACGCCTTACGAAGTCTTCTGGGGCCGGCTATCAAAGCACCCCTGGCGTCCCGCCAGGCCGTCCAAGTTGCACTGAATGCGTCGGCTCTCGCAGGCGGCATGCGTAACGGATGCTTCATGGGAAAGGTGCAGAAAAGACCATTAAAGTGAAGTGTCTTATCGTCAACTTCCAACACATTTCAGATTGTGTTGGCTCCGGCGGTAGGGATCGAACCTACGACCAATTGATTAACAGTCAACTGCTCTACCGCTGAGCTACGCCGGAATACGAGATGCGGTATAGGAATAACTCCAAAGGACGTCCAGAGGAAATCTGCGGTTTTTGAGAACTTTTTTCGCACCCGCCGGAAGGGCCGTTTTTGCCGGTAAATATCGCAAGGCCTCCAAGGCGTGCCGCCCCCCCCAACAGCCGCCGGACGGGCCGCCATATGTTCGCGCCAAAGGCATTTACGGGACCGCTGCATTCACTTCATCTGCAACCACCAGGCGGTTGCATGGCCTGCGCTCCGGGCAATAACCCCGCGCTCTTGGACCTAAGGCCAGGGGCGGGTGCCTGCTGTGCGGCTAGTGCGCCTCCTCAACGGCGTCCTTCGGCAACAATTCGTTTAATAGTGCCTTCAGCGGCGGCCGCATCACAGCGGCGCCGGCTTGCTGCGCAGAGGAATGCGGCACGATTGCAAAATAGGAATACGGCAGCGGCAGGCCAGGTTCACCGGTAAAGATGCCTTGATGGGTGGGATGTTTCGCCTCCGCCAGCATCTTAGGCACCAGCGCAATGCCTGCCCCCTGTTTGGCGAGCGCAAGGGCAACCGCGGCGCCGCCGACACGCAGGCCTTTGCGCATGTTCGGACTTCTGGCCAAGCCAGCGGCCCGGAACCAGTTCGCCCAAGTCGGGTGCGAGGCATACCGCTCTCCCCAATCGGTGTGAATCAGCAAAGTGTCCGGCACTGCGGCAATCCCCGAACCCGCCAGATGGCTGTCGTAAAACACCTGCGTGCAAAACGGATAGGCCACGTCTTTGAACAATGGCAGCCGGGTGTGCTGCGGATAAAGATGGCTCTCATAAGTTATCCTAAGGTCGGTGCGCGTATTCAACAGATCGACCGGATCAGCTTCGATCCGCAGCTCGATCCCGGTGCCGGGAAACGCCTCGCGAAAACGCGAAATGGCGGGGGCGACCCAGTTTTCTGCCAAAGATTGGATTGTGCTGACGGCAAGTCCGGAACGGGCCTCTGATTCAACGAGTTTTTCCGTGGCCGTCGAAATGGCCGTCAATGCCTCAGAAATTGCCGGGTAATAGGTCCGTCCAGCATCTGTCAGCAGCAGGCGGTTATTTAACCGGTGAAACAGCGTTTTTCCAAGAAACTCCTCGGCATTCTTGACCTGCATGCTGACCGCTGCCGGTGACACCCCAAGTTCGGACGCCGCAGACGTAAACCCGCCCAGACGCACGGCTGCTTCAAAGGCCTTAAGCGCATTCAAAGGTGGAAGGAGCATGGATGGGCCCTTTTGAATCAGAAAAACTTAGGCAAGCCTCACATTTTTCGATCTGTAAAGACACCACGCAAACGCCATCATTGCAAAGAAACGGGAGTGGCAAACATGGCGCGCATAGAGATCGAATACCTGGGGCAGCCGGAAGTGGACCGGGTGGCTCTCAGCAATGACGACATACTGGACGCGGTTGAGCAGACTTTGGTTGCAGCCGGCCGCAACAAGACTGTCATCGAACCGCGGATGCATCTGACGCCGGATCCGGCGTTCAACGGGCACTTCAATGTGCTGCGCGGATATGTGGCGCCGCTGGAGTATGCAGGCGTCAAGATCGTCGGGGATTATGTCGACAATTACAAACAGGGCCTGCCTTCCGAGCTGGCGCTATTGAACCTGTTTTGCCCCAGGACCGGGGCACCGCGCGCCGTGATCGACGCCGCAGGTATTACCGATATGCGCACCGGGGCGCTGACGGCCCTGGGCGCCAAGTGGCTGGGACCGGAAAAACCCAAAGTTCTGGGCCATGTCGGGGCGCGCGGCACCTCCTACTGGAATGTGCGCCTGCTGGACCATCTGTTCGATTTCGAGGAAATCCGCGTTCATTCGCGGCGGCCCGAAAGCAGGGAGGCCTTTGCCGGCCGGCTGCGCCAGGATCTGGGAAAAGACGTGACCGTGACCACCGACTGGCAAAGCTGTCTGGAAGGGGCTGATATTCTGGTCGAGGCAACGCGCCTGAATACTCCCACGCCGATGTTTGACCGGTCCTGGGTCAAGCCGGGCGCCTTTGTGGTGCCATACGGAACCATGAGCACGCTGCCGCTGAATTTCATCAAGGGGTTTGACAAGCTTGTCATGGATGATCTGGGGCAGATGCGCGCCGGGCATCTGGGAGCGCTGAGGCCGCATATTGATGCAGGCCTGGTCAGCGAGGAGTCTTTTTATGCCGAGATTGGCGAAATTGCAGCAGGATTAAAGCCGGGACGCGAAACGGACCGCGAAACCATTCTGTTCTGGCACCGCGGCATGTCCACAAGCGATATCGCCCTTGGGGCAAAGATACTGGAGCGCGCCAGAGAGCTGGGGATCGTTCAGAACCTGCTGTACCGGGATGCCTGACATGAAAACACTCCGGCTGGATGGCGCATCGCTGACGGTTGAGGATCTTGACCGGGCCGCGCACGGGAACTGGCACCTGGACCTCGCCCCGGAAGGGCTTGCCAGAATGAGCCGGACACATGCGCTGGTCGCGCGGGCCATCGCGGAGAAAATCCCGGTTTACGGCGTGACAACCGGACTAGGTGCGCGGGCGACCGAGGCATTAGACGCTGAAGCACTCGCCGATTTTTCACTGCAGACGCTGCGGGGACGTGCGCATGCCATCGGCCCATTGGCCGCGCCCGAAGTGGTGCGGGCGGGGCTGATCGTCCGGCTGAACACGATGCTTGGCGGATACAGCGCTGCCCGGCCCGAGGTCGCCCGGCATATCGCCAGCTGCCTGAATACGGGTCTTGCCCCGGTGACTGGTTCTGTTGGGTCAATCGGCGCGGCGGATCTGGTACTGAATGCCGCAATCGGGCTTGCGCTGATTGGCGAAGGGGAGATGTATGCCAGCGATGGCAGCATCGGCCCCAGCGCCGAACTGATGCAGGCACATGGAATTGCTCCCCTAAAGCTTGCACCGCGCGACGGGCTGGCGCTGGCCAATCACTCCTGTGCAACTGCCGCCAGGGCCGCACTGACCGTGTCCAAAGCCGCAACCGCCTTTGAAGCGGTGCAGACCTCAGCTGCGATGTCGATGGAAGGGTTCCGGGCGAATACCGGTCCTCTGGACGAAGCCATTTTGTCCATCAAGCCGCATCCCGGCCATCTGAAGGCAGCAGCCGGCCTGCGCAACCGACTGGCTGGCAGTGCACTGTTTGAACCCGGCCAGGCCCGGCGTCTGCAGGATCCGCTGTCATTCCGAAATATTGTGCAGATCCATGGCACGGCCAAAACTGCGCTGGACCGGGCCATGGACTGCGTGCAACTCGAGATCAGCAGTGCCAGCGACAATCCGGTTGCCCTGGCTGCAAGCGGAAAAATGGTGTCTTGCGGCGCCTATTTCACCTCCGAGATTACCAGTGCCGCCGAAACTCTGAGCCGGTCGTTTGTCCCATTGGCCATGGCACAGCTTGCCCGCGCCGCCAAACTTCTGAACCCCGGATTCAGCGGCTTGCCCAGCTTTCTGGCAATGCCAGACAGCGCGTCCAACGGGTTCGCTCCGGTCATGAAAGTCGCCGAATCCCTGGTGGCCGAAATCGCGCATGCCGCCCAATCGGTGCCGGTTTGGCCCAGCGTGAATGCAAATGGAGTGGAGGATTGCCTGACGGGATCCCCGGCTGCCGTCAGCGCGCTGGACAGGATCGCTGACAATGTTTTTCACCTGACGTCAATTGAATTTCTGATTGCCTGCCAAGCGATTGAAATCCGCAACGTCACCGGCAGCAGCAGCAGCGGGTTTCTAACTGGCACGAAGGAACAGGTCCGAAGGATTTCTCCCCCGTTGCGGGATGACCGGCCGCTTGCAAAAGAAATTGAACATCTGTCAGCCGCCCTAAAACAAAAACGCATTGCTGTTTTCCGGTCCTGACGCAATCGGGCGGCAGTTTTCAAATGCGGCTATCAGGCTGCAAGAACCCTGACTGAAGAGGCGGAAACTGTTTGCGCCAAGCGGTTTGAGATTTTTTCCGACGTTCAAAGCGCGGCAAGGGTTTCTTGCCGCGCCTCTTTTTCTATCGTCACTCTAGGCAAAGGTAAGGTCGATGTTTGCGATATCCAGTGCGATCGTCGAGAAGCTGTAGTTTGAGGCGACACCATTGGTGTCATCCGCATTTGCAGCCAGCGACATCAGATATGCGTCAACTTCGACTTGCATCGCAGCAAAGTCCGCAGCGGCCACCTGCGCCTCAAGCGTATCGATACCCGACTGCCCGTCGATCAGATCGCGTACGCCATCCGCCTGGAAGTCGCGCCAGACGAAGACGTCATCGCCATCACCGCCAAAAGCCATATCCGCGCCCTCGCCGATGCGGTTGATTTCATCATCGCCCTGGCCCGCAAAGATCAGCTCGTTTCCAACAT